>DATBMP010000290.1:0-2828 GCA_036554845.1 Pyrinomonadaceae bacterium | reverse complement strand
CACTCCAAAGCTAGGCTTCGCGCGCTGCGACTACTTTCTCTTCGGCTTGTTCGCGCGCGTGGTAGGAAGATCTTGTTAGCGGACTCGATTGCACGTGATGAAACCCCATACTCATACCGATCACACGCCATCGTTCAAACTCCTCAGGCGTGACATAGCGTTCCACCGGCAATCTTCTGGCGTGCGGTTGCAGATACTGACCAATCGTCATAATGTCGCACGAGGCTGAGCGCAAATCTTTCATCAGCTCGACAACTTCCTCAAACGTCTCGCCCAAACCGACCATGATTCCACTCTTTGTCAACATTCCTCGTCCTTCTGCATCACGACGCGCAGCCGCACGTCTCAAAAGTGTCAACGACTGTTCGTAAACCGCATCCGGTCGCACTCTTCGATAGAGTCGCGCAATGGTTTCAGTATTGTGATTAAGAACATCTGGCTGAGCATCAAGCACGGTGTTGAGCGCGTCTTCGTCGCCATTGAAGTCAGGGATCAGTACCTCGACCTTACAATCGGGATTGAGAGACCGGACTTGACGAATCGTCTCGGCCCAATGTGCAGCACCGCCGTCCGGCAAGTCGTCACGATTAACCGACGTGATAACGGTGTGGGCCAGATCGAGATGGCGCACAGCCTCGGCGACATGACGAGGTTCATCCGTGTCGAGCATGCCGGGCTGGCCCTTGCCCACCGCACAAAATCCACAATGCCGCGTGCATATGTCTCCACCAAGCATGAAGGTGGCGGTTCGATCGGACCAGCATTCAAAGATGTTCGGGCAGCGAGCTTCCTGGCAAACTGTGTGAAGGTTCAGACCTTCAATCAATTTCAGAACGTGATTTTGATTGGTCGGATCGCCCAGACGGATCTTCAACCACTCGGGCTTGGGCGCGCGGGGTTTCGGATTATTACTGATGACTTTTAGTTCGCGGCTCATATGAATTGTTCGGCAATCGGTATGGGTCGATTCTAGCATCCTAGTCGTGGAATCAGCACTTGGGCCCACCGTGCCGTGTGTCTCAATCTGTAGGGCGGCACTCCGTGGCCGCCCGCGCTGTGCTTGATCGAATCCAGGACAACTCTTGAAGACCGCGGGCGGCCACGGATTGCCGCCCCTACGAATTAAGACAGTACTCCCTGTACCAGGGCCAGCCAGTCTCCCACGGTTCCTTAAGGTCGGCAACGAAGCTCCGCCACCACAAATTATCAGATGCGTTATACTTCGCCCCGCTTGAAATGCCGTATCCCCAACCATTTGTACTCAATGGAGGTCACATGAAAACACTACCCACCCTGCTGTTTGTTATCACCCTTCTGTTGACTGGACTCGTAGGCGAAACGCGAGCTGATCTCGCAAAACCCAAAGCCAACAAGGTGCCGGCAAAGGATCTGCACTACTCAGAGATTGCGATTGAAACGGATCCAAAGGCCAACGAAGCTCGCCTACAGATCTCTCAAGCCACTTTGAAAGAGTTGCAAGCCGCGGTCGCTTCAATACCTAACGATTCTCAGCAGGATGCGGGGTCAATCACTCGCAGTTCAACCCGAACCCTTGTTGCTGGTCTATCACTTTTCCTGGCGATCTCATTTGGTGGCGTTTGGATGGTCCGTTCCGGCTCTAGTCGTGGCCAGAAAACCTTTGCGGCGATTCTGATTGGAGGAGCGTTGCTTGGTGGCGCAGCTGTTATTACGAGAGGCAATGCTGGACCACCACCTGCTTATCGCTGGCGTGGTCTAACAAAAAACCTCAACGAGGGTCGGCCCACTTACGCGAGTGTGATGATTGAAGTTGTTCCGAACGGTTCGGGCATCAAGCTCATCGTTCCACTTAAACCGGCTGCGGTAACACAATCTGAATAGCGATCTAATCAGCTAAAACGATGGAACGCACGGTCAACCTTCAATTACCCGCATTGCGATCACAGGCGAAGCCTAATCGTCTGGAAACAGGTTTGGTTCGCCCGAAGCTTTTCCTAATCGCGATGCTGACGTGCGCACTTCTATCAGCCGCATTCGCGAGTTGGGTACCACTACAGTTCTCGATTCTGACGGTGTTTCTGTTTGCGGGACCGCATAACCTTCTCGAGTTTCGTTACTTCCTCACGCGACTGCCCGTTCGCTTTGGAAAATCACAAAACTTTTTCCTGCTTGCATTCGGTGGAATTGCATTGCTGACCGCCGCCTATCTCTCATTGCCCATCTTGTATTACGCACAAGTTTGGTCGGGAGAAAACTGGCTGACACTGATCGCTTCATGGAACTCTCTTCTGGTCCTATGGATCGCCTCGCTTGTATGGATGCGCGGAAGACAACGTCGCGGACGTTATTGGGGGTGGGCATGGCCCGCGGCGTTTGCGTTGAATGCGGCGAATTGGTTAGCGCCTGATCTGTTCAGCCTGGGCCTGGTCTATCTCCATCCGCTGGTCGCGCTTTGGTTTCTCGATCGCCAACTACGACAGAGTCGTCCCGAGTGGTTGCGTGCGTATCATCTGTTTCTCGCTGCGTTACCCTTAATTATCGGGCTAATGGTTTGGCAGTTAGGTCAAACTCCATCGCTTGCCAGTGACAACGGATTGGCCTGGCGAATCACTCAGCATGCCGGCGCCGAAATGTTGCCCCGCATATCGAGCCACATGCTGGTTGCCATTCACGTGTTTCTTGAGATGCTGCACTACGTGGTCTGGATCGTTTTGCTGCCGATACTGGCAACGCGAGGCAGGCTGTGGAACTTGAGATCAATTCCGCTGGTCCAACACCCAAGAGGTTTTCCACGCTTGATAACCGCAGTGATGATAGTTGGAATCTTTCTTGTCATCGTGTTGTGGGCC
>DATBMP010000285.1:0-6983 GCA_036554845.1 Pyrinomonadaceae bacterium | reverse complement strand
AAGTCCGTAGCAATTACTAACCCTTCGAGCCCAACTTGATCACATTCGCCCTCAGTCGCACGTGTCGCTGCATTAACTTCAGATACTGACTCTCATCTCTATCCGCTTTCGCCTTGATAATCTTCGCGGCCAACTGCTTCTCTTCTCCTGACCAACTTTCGAGGTCAGGTACCTGGGCCATCAATACAGCTAAGCCAGTCAAACCCGTTTCACAATCTCTTTTACGAATGCTGAGAACCTCCGCCACTCTTCTGATCGACGTCTCGCGCATACGCTCAGCGTTTCCACCAAACTCTCTCGCCATTCGCTGCTGGACTTGAAGACCGATGTTACGCACCTGAAACCGATCCCAATCACCACCTGGTCCATCAAGCTCGAAGATCATCGGCGCTGTGGCTAACTTTCGTAACACCTTTGCCGGTGTGCGATACGACGTACGACTTCGAATCTTCTCTTCTTCACGCTGAGTGAGTTTCTGCAGTTCCGGATCGGTGGAACGAAAGCCGAGCTTGCGATAGAACCAAAATGCGCCCGACTCTATCCCCTCATCGTTCTCGTGTCCGATCTGATACGGATCAAGCGTGAAAACAGTTACACCTAACAGTCGTCGAAATATATTTAGCGTTTGCGCATACAACCACGCGGTTTCACCATCACGAAAACTGTAATAGAGGTTGAATCCACTCTCCATGCGCTCGAACAGTGAAAGCCCTTCAAAGTACGCGACAGGGATACCATTCTTGAAGATCATCGCAGCGTGGTATGCCCGCAACGGCAAACGCTTTCCCGGAGGAAGCGCAGTCAGAAACAGCTGCACACCATTTCCCACATCGACGCGGAAAACCTTCTTCGGATCGCCGTGGGTGAAACCATAAAGCTCGCGATACCGGACGGTGGACGTCTCGCGCGCCATGTCGAGAATTCGTTCTCCCTGCATGCGACTTAAGCGCGTAATCGACGGCGACGGCTTCTTCAGTTCTTCCGCGAATGCAACATCTTTGCGTTGAATGAGCGCTCGCGTTTGATAAAAGACCTTCTGTAACGGCAGGCGCATGGCAGTTCGCGAAGCGCGTAAAGGTGGCGACCAGGTGACGTAGAGTTTCTGTGAATCGTAGAGTTCGGCCTTCTCGTTTTCAGTCAGTGGCAAAGAATCAAACCTTCGCACCAGCCATTCGACTTCACTCTCTCTTCCCCGTGCAGCCTTAAGCCAAACACGATACGGAACGTTTGCCTCAACGTAAGCATCTTCTTCCAGCAAAGGCATGAAACGCGGCCACGTTTCCCCGAGCCGATTTTCATCCTCGAACCATTCCCAATTGAAAGCGATCTTTCTCGGGTAGCGTCTTAACAACCAACGCACAATGAAGTAGGAGAACGTATCTGACACAGCAAGGCCGGCGATGCCCGATACTTCCGGATGCTCAAGCGGAGTGAGGTCTGCATCCATCGCCTGTAATTGCTCGACGCGGTTTACGATTGCGGTCAGCTCTTTTTCGACGATTAGAAGGATGCGTGAGTTATGGGGATACGCCCGAAGGAAAAGGAGGATCTCGTGGTAACGGATCAGTGATTCCGCATCGGTAAAACGCCGTGACTGCAAACTTTTCAGAATCGTGGGGATCAGTTTTCGTTCGCGACTTCCGAAGTTGTGCTTTGCCTGATCCAGTTGGTCGAGGAGTTGTGCAATTTTCGCTCGCAACAATTTGTTCGGTGATCCTCGGGAACAAGTTAATTAAATGCGTGTCTAACCTATACCATGACTGTCGCTGGGAAACTCAAATGGGTACCTCTGATTAAGGGGTTTTGGGGCGGGTTTTGTGCGGCGATGTTGTTTTTGGGTTGGGGTGCGTGTCTTGCGGACGAGCGTTGTGCGAATCTCGATTCGTTAGTTCTACCTTTCATGATCACATTCAGCTTTCCGGCGGGACTTTTCGCGGCGTTGATCATTAGCCCCTGGGTCGAGCACGCGACGCCTTTGGGTTTCACGCTGCTTTGGCTGGGCATATCCATTGCCGGATATGCGCAATGGTCAATTATTCTGGCGAATGTAGGGCGACCGCAGGTGTTAACGCTCGGTTTGAATGAACCGGCCGCAGAAGTTGCGTCAGCTCACAAATCAGCCCAGCAACCTTCATTACAAAAGAAGAAGAAATGGAACCGCGTCCGCCAGATACAGGCTTTTGATCGGCAGGGCCTGACGCCCTTGCAGCGTGCGTTGAAACAAAAGCGACTTTGATTCAGCGCAAGTGCTTCCGGTGAAACCGCGCAATCTTCCACGCATCGATCGCGCGCCAGGGCATGTCCGCCAAAGTGTAGTGTCCGCAAGGAAGCCAAACGACATCCAGCGCCAACCCGTGTTTCTTGACTTCAGCGATTACGTCCTGCGAAAGGTCGGCCGGAAAAGTTAGGTCGTAACGTGCGGAGATGAATCGCATCGGTCGGTGTCTGCCATCTTTCAAACGAGCGATGAAAGGCACGGGACTGATTGGTGTCCAAAATTCGCGCAGCTCATCCACCGTCAGATGATTTGCAAAACCTTCTCGCAGGTGTCGTGTCGAAAGCCCACGCCAAACCACATCAGCCACATAACCCGAAACATGATTAAAGGTCCCGGCATCGATATCTGTGTCGTGCACAAACGCCAGAAAGGCAATGCACGATCCGACGCTTGTTCCCAAAATCCCGATCCGTTCAAATCCGTTCTGCTTTAACCACCTCACTGCTGCTCGGGTATCGAGAACCGCCTGCCGCATTGATTGAATTGTGCGTCCGACGTTCGTGCTGACGAGGTGATCCGCACGCTCGATTTCGGGTGGGCGGCGCTGTAGGTGATAAGGAAGGGTCAAGCGAAGAGCCGCAATGCCGAGCATGTTGAAGATGCGGCAAGCTTCGACGTGGCTTTCGGGTTGCGCATTCCACTGCGGCAGGACCAATACTGCCGATCGATAATGTGATCGCTTCTTTCGCTCGGCGGGAAAGAATCGACCATGCGCGATGTTGTTTTCTGTTGATGGAGTTCTTACCGCGCTGGTCCAGGTGAGTTGATCGCCATCGAGGTGGAAATCGTTGATCTCTGGGAGTGCGTAAAAGAGATCGCTGCGTTCCATCGCCGCGTGCGTATGTCGTCGCAGGACCTCGCGAGGATCATCGCCGTTTACGTGATCCGAGATAAAAGAAAGTCCCCATTCAAAGGGACGGACCAGGCGGTTATTGTCGCGTTCGTGATACGCGACTTCGCGCCGATGCATAAAGTTCTTCCACAAGACTAGTTGATTCCCTCTCCAGGACGATTGTCAGTTCTAAAATTGACAGTAGCCAAAGATTTCAGGTTAGGAAGGGTGGTTTACCCCCGCTGGTTCGGTTGCATGATCTCGATACTTCAGGTGCGGCGTCAAACCTTCTCAGCCTCATGCTACCGAACCGGCTGGGGTAAACCACCCTTCCTAACCTGATATCTTTGGCAACTGACCACTGACCTCGGACTTCTGACCCTAACTCCTCAATTTCATCATTCTCCGAATCATCTGCGGCAGCAACCGCGCAGTGCTGAGAATTGATCCGGTGGTGAAGTACTTTGCCAAACCATGAAACAGTTTTCCCGCCGGCGCGTCGTATCTAAACCACCACAAGTCAGGAAGGAACGAGATTCGATTCGCATGTATATGCTTCGGAGTTACCAACTCAAGCAACCCCATCCGGCCATGGGTTCGACCGTAACCACTCTCTTTAATCCCACCCCACGGCGTTTGCGCGATGCCGTGCGTATAGAGCACTTCATTGATCATCACGGTTCCCGCCTGGATCTGTTCAGCAACACGTCGCCCCTTTGACATGTTACCGGTCCAGACGCTTGCTGTCAGACCGAAGACGCTGTCATTAGCCAAGTCCACCGCTTCGGCCTCAGTTTGGAAAGTCATGATCGGCAATACTGGACCAAATGTCTCTTCACGCATGACTTCCATCTGGTGATCCACGTTCGTCAATACAGTTGGTTGAAAGAAGAGACCATTTAACTCATCGGGTCGCGACCCGCCCGTGCGCACTTTTGCTCCCCGCGCTATTGCATCAGCCACGTGGTCTTCAATGATCGCCAACTGCTTCTCGTTCGAGATGGCGCCGACATCGGTCTCCGCGTTTGCGCCCACACCTAGTTTGAGTGCTTTCGTCTCCTCAACCACTAAGTCGATAAACCTGGAAGCTACCGTTTGTTCAACGTAACACCTTTCAACGGAAGCGCAGGCCTGACCAGAGTTGGCAAACGCGCCCCAAACGGCACCGCGCGCCGCGTTTTCGAGATCTGCATCTGCGAAAACGATCATCGGATCCTTGCCACCTAATTCGAGGACCACGGGTGTCAAACGTTTCGCAGCAGCTTCGGCAACGCGTTTACCCGTTGCGACACTTCCGGTGAACATGATCTTGTCTACAGCGGCACTGGATAGTGCAGCCCCGGTTGAACCATCTCCGGTGACTATGTGAAGCAGCTCCGACGGCAGCCCAGCACGATAAAAGACGTCGCCCAGCTTCACAGCGATCAGCGGTGTTAGTTCACTCGGCTTCAACACAACGGCGTTGCCGGCCATTAAAGACATCACTATTTCAGTTGCAGGTGTGCCGAGCGGAAAATTCCAGGGAGAGATAATTCCGATGACACCGAGCGGCTTATACACGATGTGCGAGGAACGACCCATCAATCCGTACTGGCCAATGTCGATCTTCTGTGGGCGCAGCAGGCGTTCCGTGCTCGTCGCAAAGTAATGCATCGAATCGAGTGAAGGCACGACCTCCATCGAGATGGCTTCAGAGATGGGTTTGCCTGTTTCGCGAGAGATCAATGCTGCGACTTCGTCAATCTCACTTAAGAGGATCTCGCGTGCTTTCAAGATAATGCGGCCACGATCTCGAAAGGAAAGTGCGGCCCAGGCAGGTTGTGCGGCGCGAGCGCGTTCGACTGCCTGTTCAACCTGGGACGGTGAGTAGAGCGGGACGCGGCCAACTTCTTCGCCGGTCGCGGGATCGTAGGAGACGATCTCGCGGGTCGATTCTGTTGTGAGAACCTGAGTGCTCATCGATTGGAATTATCGTCACTGTTGTCGGGATTAACAAGCGACGGTAGTTTGTGGTCCGTGCTCAGTGGTCCGTGCTCAGTGGTCCGTGGTCCGCGAAAGACATCGGGTGGGGGTGCCATACCCGGCCGGTTTCGGGTGCTTGAAGATAGAATGGCGGCCGTCTCATATGATGTATCGAGATCAGAACCGAACCGGCGGGGGTAAACCACCCTTCCCAACCTGATATTTTTAGCAACTGACCATTAACAAATACCACGGACCCTTTAGCAACTGACCATGAGCAACTGACTCCACGATTGATCACTGACCCCTCACCACGAACAGCTGACAACGACCCCTTTCTTCCGTATATTTTCCGCATTCAAGTCCCACAAAGGAGAGCCATCATGATCCGACCCCAACTCTCGGAGTTTATGCGTCGCATGGACCAAAAGTCCGTTGCTATCATTCCCAGCGCGCGTGAAACCGTGCGCTCAAACGATACGCATTTCCGCTTTCGTCAGGACTCCGATTTCTATTACTTGACCGGATTCGAAGAGCCGGAATCGATTGCGGTAATCGCTCCTGCGCGCGAAACCAAATACACGATGTTTCTTCGTCCGCGTGATCCTGAGCGCGAAATCTGGGACGGCCGCCGAGCTGGCATCGAAGGAGCGAAGAGCGAGTATGGCGCTCAGGAAGCCTTTTCAATCTCTGAGTTTGCCGAAAAGCTCGAGGAGATTCTCGATGGCGCTGAGAGCCTTTATTACCGGCTAGGCGTTCACCCGGATCTCGATGAGATGATCATTCGCAAGATCACTTCCATGCGCACCTTCAACCGCAAACCAATCCAGTTCCCAACAACGATCATCGATCCCGCGACTATCGTTCATGAGATGCGCGTGCTGAAGTCTGCTGAGGAGATCGACATCATGCAACGCGCTGCGGACATTGCCGCGGAGGCCCATGTCGAAGCGATGAAAGCCGTGCGACCCGGGATGAAGGAGTATCAGGTTGAAGCTTTGATTGAGCAGATCTTTCGGCAAAAGGGTGCTGCTGCTCCGGCCTACACCTCGATTGTTGGCGCCGGCGCGAACGCGACCGTGCTTCATTACATTAACAATGATGGTGAGTTGCGAGATGGTGAACTGCTTCTGGTTGATGCTGGCGCGGAATACAAGGGTTACGCATCTGACATTACCCGCACCTATCCAATCAGTGGAAAGTTCAGTAAAGCGCAGCGCGAGATCTACGACCTCGTACTTGAAGCACAGATGTCATGTGTAGAGATGGTCCGACCGGGTGTGACTCACGAACAGTTAAAGAACCATTCGATCGAGATACTGACGGCGGGTATGGTGCGATTGGGCCTGTTGAAAGGCGAGCCAGAAGAGTTAATTAAAGAGGACAAGTACAAGCAGTTTTACATGCACGGCCTGGGTCACATGTTGGGAATCGATGTGCACGATGTTGGTCGTTACTACTTCGATAAGGAGTCGCGCGCCCTCGAACCTGGTGTGGTGATGACAGTTGAGCCTGGGTTATATGTCGCGCCGGACACGAAGGATATTCCGGAACAGTATCTCGGAATCGGAGTCAGGATTGAGGACGACGTGTTGTGTACCCAGAATGGACCACGAGTGTTGACTAACAAAGTGCCGAAGGACGCAGGTGAGATTGAAGCATTGATGGCTCGTTAGTTTGGAGTGCTGCGGATTGCGGATTGCGGATTGCGGATTTCGGATTTGCCGATTGCGGCGTCTTGCCGATTGCGGTTTTGGGATTGCGGTTTTGGGATTGCGGTTTTTGGATTGCGGCATCTTAATGTGGCGGCTTGCCGCGTCCCTTGCGGTAAGCCTCTGGCTTACCGTACACCGCCACAAAAGAGAAGGCTATGCCTGATCTAGGCTTATACCAGGCATAGCCTTATAACTT
>DATBMP010000026.1:0-3290 GCA_036554845.1 Pyrinomonadaceae bacterium | reverse complement strand
GCACGATCAATGGCATTGGTGAACGCGCGGGAAATGCTTCGCTTGAAGAGATCGTTATGGCAATGCATGTCCGTGCAGATCAGTTGCCGTTCGAAACTCGAGTAGACACAACGCAACTATATCCAACGAGTCGTTTGCTCGCGGCGATCATTGGATTCGACGTGCAACCCAACAAAGCTATCGTCGGCAGAAATGCTTTCGCTCATGAAGCCGGGATTCACCAACACGGCGTCATCAACAATCCTCTCTGCTACGAAATCATGACTCCTGAGTCAGTCGGCGTCCCTACCAACAGTCTGGTTCTTGGCAAGCACTCCGGAAGACATGCGTTGTCGCTTCGTTACGCTCAACTCGGGTATCAGCTGGACAAACCGGAACTCGACACGGCTTATCAGCGGTTCACGGAACTCGCCGATCGAAAAAAACGCATCTACGACCAGGATTTACTTTCGTTGCTGTCTGCCGCAACCAAAGCTGAGCCCGTTGCGAAAACCCTTACAAGTGCCGTTAGCCGTGTGGGAGCGGCGGCGATTCATTGAGATCGATTGGAAGTGAAACAATGAGATTAAAGATTGCAGTACTGCCAGGTGACGGCATTGGGCCAGAGGTGATCGCGGAGTCAATCCGTGTCTTGCAAGTAATTGCCGGCATCCACGGCTATAGATTCGATTTTGAAGAACTGCTGATCGGTGGCGAGGCGATTCGAAAGACTGGCACGCCACTGCCACGGACCACGCTGGATGCATGTCTTTCCAGCGATGCTGTATTGCTTGGGGCAGTCGGTTCACCAGAGTTCGACGCCTTACCTCCACATCAACGACCCGAAGCTGGACTCCTGTTGTTGCGTCGGGCGCTGGGCGGTTTCGCAAACCTTCGACCTGCGATCTCGTATGCCGCAACTGCAAACTGTTCTCCATTGCGTCCTGAGATATCGGAAGGCGCAGACATTTTGATTGTTCGTGAACTGTTGGGCGGTTTGTATTTTGGTGAGCCTCGCGGAGTGACGGGAACCAACGGTGACCAGGCAGCTACGAACACGATGCGCTATTCAGTTGAAGAGATTGAGCGCGTTGCTCGCGTCGCGTTCGCGGCAGCGAGTAAGCGGCGCGGCAAGTTGACGTCAGTTGATAAAGCTAACGTTCTCGAGACCTCGCAACTTTGGCGACAGACTGTATCGCGGATTGCCAATGAGTACCCTGAGGTGACGCTCGATCATCTGTACGTTGATGCGTGCGCGATGCATCTGATGACCAACCCCCGGCGTTTTGATGTCGTCCTTACTGAGAATCTTTTTGGCGACATTCTTTCAGACGAAGCTGCGGTAATCACCGGCAGTCTGGGCATGCTCGCATCGGCAACAATCGGTGGCGAGGTTGGTTTGTACGAGCCGGTGCATGGTTCAGCACCTGACATTGCGGGTCGCGGGATTGCGAATCCTTTTGGTGCGATAGGATGTGCAGCGATGTTGTTGCGATTCAGCGGTCAACTGGAGGAAGAGGCGCAGGACGTTGAGCAGGCGATGCTGGCGGTGTTGGATGCTGGATATCGCACACCCGACATTGTTTCCGATGACTCGAGTTGTGTTTCAACCACCAGTGAGGTTGGGGAACAAGTTGCTGAGGCGATCGTGGAGATCGCGGATCGACGACATGCGTATCATGCGGTGTGAGTGTGCGGTCAGTTGTCCGTGGTCAGTTGTCAGTTGAGCTTGGGTCTTTGGGCTTTGCGTTCCCGAGACTCGCGGAGCGTTCTAAAGACCAGAGACCCCAAGCCCAAAGACCATTAACGTCTGACCACTGACTCTCTAAACAATGCAAACCCTCTTCGACAAGCTCTGGAATAGTCACGTAGTAAAAGAAGGAAGCGACGCCCCTTCCCTTCTCTACATCGATCTGCATCTGGTCCATGAGGTGACTTCGCCGCAAGCGTTTGCAGGTTTACGTCTCGCGGGTCGTACGGTCCGACGTCCCGATCTAACCGTTGCAACCGTCGATCACAATGTTCCGACCACCGCCCGCAGTCTCCCCATTTCAGATCCAACAGCCCGCAAACAGGTCGAAACATTGCGTCAGAACTGCCACGAGTTTGGTATTCGTATGTTCGACATCAACTCTCCAGAGCAAGGTATCGTTCACGTAATCGGTCCTGAATTGGGCTTGACTCGACCAGGCATGACGATTGTCTGCGGTGATAGCCACACCAGCACCCATGGCGCCTTTGGAGCACTGGCGTTCGGCATCGGCACCAGCGAAGTTGAGCATGTGCTCGCAACGCAATGCCTGCCGCAAGAAAAACCCAGAACGATGCTGGTCCATGTCAGTGGTCGACTTCCTACAGGTGTTACCGCCAAAGATCTTGCATTGGGAATCATCGGCCGCATCGGAACCGACGGCGCTACCGGATTCGCGATCGAATACGCGGGCGAAGCTATTCGATCACTTTCCATGGAAGGCCGCATGACTCTCTGCAACATGAGTATCGAGGCAGGTGCTCGAGCCGGGATGATTGCGCCCGATGAAACCACTTTCGCCTACCTCGGAGGTCGACGGTTTTCTCCACAGGGAGAGCATTGGACCAAAGCGCACGCCTACTGGTCCACATTAAAGACGGATAACGGCGCTCGATTCGATCGAACAGTAAACATTAACGCCGAGGAACTCGAACCTTATGTAACCTGGGGCACAAGTCCTGGCATGGTTGTGCCAGTTAGTAGTCAGATTCCCGATCCTAACGAGGCGACCAGCACGGCCGAATCGCAAGCGGCAAGACGAGCACTTGAATACATGGCACTAACTCCCAAGACCAGCATTCAGGCGATCCCAATCGATCGCGTATTCATTGGGTCGTGTACGAACGGACGTCTTGAGGATCTGCGTGACGCGGCACGAGTGATTAAGGGATACCGGATCAAACCTGAAGTAAGCGCGATGGTGGTGCCGGGGTCACAATCTGTGAAGCAGGCGGCTGAAGCCGAAGGTCTGCATGAGATATTTGCCGCAGCCGGATTTGAATGGCGTGAAGCAGGGTGTTCGATGTGTTTGGGGATGAATGCGGATGTGCTTGAACCGGGGCAGCGCTGTGCTTCCACAAGTAATCGAAACTTTGAAGGCCGTCAGGGTCGCGGTGGACGAACTCATCTTGTGAGTCCAGCGATGGCCGCCGCAGCCGCAATTGAAGGGCATTTTACGGATGTCAGGAAGTGGCGGTATCGGTAGGTGTTTAGTTGTCAGTTGGCAGTTGGTGTTTGACGTTTGACCCTTGGTCTTGGGTCTTGGGTCTTGGGTCTTGGG
>DATBMP010000270.1:0-2586 GCA_036554845.1 Pyrinomonadaceae bacterium | reverse complement strand
CAGTTCAAAACACCTGGAGGACCACGACGACGTGCACCTTTTCCAATCTCTCGTACTCTTGATGACACTAATCGCCGCACCGCAGAATCCTTCGCAAGCAACACCGACGCCGACCCCAACACCGTTACCACCACCGACAGTCAAAATCGATGACTATCGTGCGCCCGCAGGACGGATCATCGGCGCTGCACTCACCAGCAATAAAGCCTATGACCGTCTTTCGTACCTCACTGACAAGATCGGTCATCGTCTTAGTGGTTCAAAGAGTTTGGAGCTGGCAATTGCCTGGGCCCTCGATGAGATGAAGAAAGATGGTCTCGATAACGTGCGCGCAGAAAAGGTGATGGTGCCCCACTGGGTTCGCGGCGAAGAGAGTCTCGAGATGATCAGTCCGATGCCGCACAGGTTTGCCTTGCTGGGATTGGGCAACAGCGTAGGCACGCCCGAGGGCGGAGTCACTGCCGAAGCTGTGGTCGTGCGCAGCTTTGATCAACTCGATGCGCTGGGAGAACAAGTGCGAGGAAAGATCGTTGTCTATAACGTTCCCTTCACCACCTACGGCGCGACGGTTCGTTATCGTTTAAATGGAGCTTCGCATGCGGCACGACACGGCGCAGTAGCTGCGCTCGTTCGATCAGTGACCACTGTGAGTCTGCAAACGCCCCACACAGGTGCGATGTCTTACGATGAAGCACAACCAAAGATCCCCGTTGCTGCGATTCCGATCGAAGTGGCAGAACTGCTTCAACGTATGAACAATCGAGGCGATCGTCCGACTTTGCGTTTGAAGATGGGCGCAAAGTTTTTGCCGGATGCCGAGTCAGCAAACGTGGTTGCGGAAATCAAAGGTTCAGAGAAACCCGAAGAGATTGTGCTTTTGAGTGGCCATTTTGATTCATGGGACGTGGGCCAGGGAGCGCACGATGATGGAGGCGGTTGCATCGCGGCCTGGGAGGCAGTGCGTCTGCTTAAAGAACTTGGGTTACGACCGCGACGCACGATTCGTGTCGTGCTTTACACAAACGAAGAGAATGGTTTGCGCGGGGGAAATACTTACCGAGACGCGCACCGTGCTGAGCTCGCGAAACACATTTTGGCGATCGAGTCTGATTCAGGTATTTACCGGCCGACAGGTTTTGGTCTTGCTGCTGCCGCACCACCACAGGCACGCGCAAACATGCAGGAGATCGCGAAACTACTTTCAGGGATTCGCGCAGATCGCATCACGCCAGACGGTGGCGGTGCGGACATTGGACCAATCATGCGTGAAGGTGTTGTCGGCGCCGGGCTCAATGTTGACGGCACACACTACTTTGACATCCACCATACGCGTGCCGACACGTTGGATAAGATCGATCCACACGATCTGCAACTGTGCGTGGCGACGATGGCGGTGATGGCATACACGGTTGCGGATGCACCTCGGAGTTTGAATCAGTGAGCTGTGCTTTTCACAAGGCAATTTCACCAACATAGGAACACAATCCAACGGCAGGGCAAAGCCGCAGCCTCACGTCCGGCGGCATAGCCGAAACGATAGTGATCGTCTTAAGGAGGATTGAATGCACAACATGTCACACCGCTCAATTGCCACGGTTCTCTTGCTTCTACTTGCTGCTGCAACCGTTGCGCAAACCTCCGCTTCAACATGGACGGCGGCTAATCGAAGTTGGCCCAGGTTTTGGCGACAGTTCTCAGTGGCTATCAATAAGAAGGACCATGCGGTACTCAGGAACTTAATGCCTGCCGATTTTTTTGATGGTGGCGGAGGGTTGAAGCCAGCCGAGTGGCTCAAGTTCATTGATGAGAATGAACAGAATGGTTCATGGAGAGATCTCCAAAAATCAATGGCTGGAGGAACTGTGGTTAATCGACAGTGGAGCAGCAAAGGTGTGCCGACGCGAGTAACTAAAGACAAGGCTTACTATTTCGAGTTTCGTAAAAAGAGGGGGTGGGTTTTTGCCGGTGTAGTTGGTGATTGATCTTTCGAAGCGGTGCGAGGAACCAACTCAACTCGGACATTGTCCAAATGAATGGGCGGCCACGAAAGGGCCGCCCATCTGAACAGTTAGCTCAGCGTAACCTTGATTAGTGACCAAAGTGCCTTGGTCGGAAAGCGTGATCAAAAACGTAGTTTGCAATCCTTCGTCCCTGAGCAATTCCTTCCGTCTTATCAAAGCGCCAGTGTATGCCGAGATAGATTCGACTCTGACCGTTCTCCTCCTCGGCTTGGGAAAGACTTGAGAACGTTCTCTCGATCAAGGGCCTCACATTCCCCTGGTTGTCTTCTGTCACTCCATTGAACTCATCAGAGATGAAATTGAAGCGAATCCGATCTGTCCCATAAAACCGGCGTAAGGTTTGGAACAATGCTCCTCCGAAACCAGCGTGGCCCGACGGATAAGCCGGGAACGGCGGAGTGAAGTTTGGTCCAGTCAGGTTACTCGCCGGCGCGCCAAGCGGCGAGAAAGTGATGTCACCGATTGTTCCCGGATTACCGTCACCGTCGCCTGTTGGGCCAGTGCCGGGATCTGATTCACGAATTCCAGTCACCGGTCGCCAGAACTTGTAGAAGTATTTCGACTC
>DATBMP010000227.1:0-3086 GCA_036554845.1 Pyrinomonadaceae bacterium | reverse complement strand
AGCACCAACACCCCCTGGGTACTTTCGCTTTACGATCGCTTTTGGTTTCTCCGAGAAGATTACAAAGCCTATACCGAGCCGGGGAAAGTCAAAGTCCCATTTCATTCCCAGCCACCTCGTCACTACCTCGGTGTTGCATGGTATCAGCGTGATGTCCAGATCTTTTCGTACCGCCAACCTCGTCGCATCGTGCTTACACTCGAGCGTCCTCATTGGGAAACGACCGTTTGGATAGACGGACAGAAGATCAGCTCCGATCGAAGTCTGGTGGCGCCACACGTCTACGATCTCGGAATGCTCACGCCTGGTCGACATCGTCTGACGATTCGAGTCGACAATCGCATGCTCATGCCCTATCGACCCGATGCCCATAGCGTGTCGGATTCACTGGCTGCGAGTTGGAACGGGATCGTGGGACGGATCGAACTGAATGATACAGGCCGTGTTTGGATCGATGATGTACAGGTTTTTCCTAACCTTGCTGAAAAGACCATGCGCATCAAGGTTCGTATCGGAAATCAAACGGGACTAAGCGGTTCGGGAACCTTGACTGCTATCTGGCCCGACATCGGCATCGCACCGGTTAGTTGGGACGAACAGGGTGGCACCGCGGAGATTGAAGTTCCGCTGCGTTTCGATGCGGCTACGTGGGATGAGTTCAAGCCAACTTTACATCCACTGAGAGTTTGGCTGAGGGGAAATGGTATTGACGAATACTATGATCTGAAAGTTGGGCTACGTGACTTCCGTGCGGAAGGTAAGGAGTTCCTTCTCAACGGCAAACCAATCAACTTTCGCGGCACGCATCATGGTGGCGATTTCCCACTGACCGGATATCCCGCGACCGACGTCTCCTACTGGAAGAAGCTTTTTGAAACATGCCGTGCATGGGGATTGAACCACATGCGCTTTCATTCGTGGTGTCCACCTGAAGCGGCTTTTCAGGCGGCAGACGAAGTTGGATTTTATTTGCAGCCTGAACCCGGAATGTGGAATGAGATCAGCCCAGATACTCCAATGGAGCATATGCTCTATGAAGAGACCGCCCGGATGATCAAGGCGTATGGCAATCACCCGTCATTTCTGCTTCTGTCGGCGAGCAACGAACCGAAAGGTAGATGGAAGGAGTCGCTGCCAAAATGGGTTGAGCGTTATCGAAATGCAGATCCGCGCCGCCTCTACACGAGTGGCACCGGTCACACCGAAAAAGAAGTTCCCAACATCACCGAAGGCACCGACTATCTTGCAATTCAACGCATTGGTCCAAAGATGCTCCGCCGCGAAACTGCGTGGTTCGGACACGATTATGTTTTGTCACTTATCGATATAAATATTCCGGTGATCTCACATGAGGTGGGGCAGTGGGCCGCCTATCCCGATTACGAAATCATCAAGAAGTTCAAAGGCTATATGCGACCGGGAAACTACGAGATCTTTCGTGACTCGTTGAAAGAGCGCGGCTTGCTGGAAAAGAACAAAGAGTTCGCTCACGCTTCTGGTCGGTTTCAACTAGCTGCTTACAAAGAAGAGATTGAGGCTAACCTGCGCACTCCGGGCCTCGGTGGATTTCAGCTGCTCGACTTGCACGACTACCTGGGCCAAGGCACGGCACTAGTGGGATTACTCGACGCGTTCTGGGAATCGAAAGGTTATGCGACTCCTGAAGAGTTCAAACAGTTCTGCAACACAACCGTGCCGTTAGCGCGCTTGAAGCAGCGGGTTTTTACAACGGCCGAACGCTTTGACGTAGATGTTGAAGTCGCTCACTTTGGCGCACAGCCGATGGAGAACGCACTGGCGGTTTGGAAGATCGTCGGCACACCAGTGCAGGGCGAGTGGGACGCGCGGACTATTCCCATCGGGAAGAACCACACTCTCGGCAAGATATCCTTTGGTCTATCAAGACTACGTGCACCTGCGGAATATAAGCTCGTTGTTACTGTCGCGCCCGCAAATTTCTTTAGTCCTGTGGAGCGGAGGATTGTTGCGGGGCCGGGCGTGACTCGTGGCGTAACCTATTTCGAGAATGAGTGGAACTTTTGGGTGTATCCGGCTTCGGATCCGGAAGTCATGGGTTCCACTCATCCTGCAACAGATGATATTCAGTCTCCGAAATTGAAGTTAGCAAATCATTCGACGCGTGTGACGACGCCCTTTGCACAAAATTGTCCGCCTTCGCGTGTCAGCGATGTTCTGGTCACCACTTCATGGGAAGAAGCCGAGTCCAGGTTACTGGCCGGCGGCAAGGCGATCTTTGTTGTTCGTAATTCAGATCTGGATTGGAAGAGCCCGCCGCTCGATACCGTCCCCGTCTTCTGGAACCGGTTGATGGGTCCGGCGTGGGGTCGCATGTTGGGACTGTGGATTGACTCAACTCCCAGCACGAAGAGGGCTGCGCTGATGGATTTTCCCACCTCGTCACATTTTGATTGGCAGTGGGCACAGATAATTCAGAACGTTCGTGCTGTGAATCTCGAGCAGTTCCCGGCTGAGCTTGAACCGACTGTGTGGGCCATCGACGATTGGAATCGCAATTACAAGTTGGGTTTGATTTTTGAGGTTGCGGTTGGCGATGGACGTCTGTTGGTCTCTGCCTTTGATGTGTCCCATCCGAACAGCTCGAATCCAGTGGCGCGACAACTTCGAAGTTCAATGCTCAGGTACACGAGGACAGATTGTTTTCAGCCTCAGGTGAGCGTGACTGCTGAGCAGATGCGTAGCCTCTTTTTCGACACTCGCATCATGAAGAAACTCGGCGCCGTGGCTCACGTGAATGGTGCGCCGGCGAATACGGCCGTCGATGGCGATCCAAACACATTCATTCTGGTAGGCGATCAGCGAGGACAGATGAGAGAGCAGGTGGATCTTCTGGTCACACTTAACGCGGCGGTTCCGATCTCCGGAGTAGTGTTAATGCCGCGCCAGAATCACCGCGAGCACGAAGGTGACATTCGCGCGTACGTGATTCAAGCGAGCGATGATGGCAACGACTGGGGGGAGATTGCGCGTGGTGAGTTGCCTTCCACCTTTGCGCCGCACCGGATCGAGTTTCCACGAACCATTACCGCACGACATCTAAAGCTCAT
>DATBMP010000222.1:0-17598 GCA_036554845.1 Pyrinomonadaceae bacterium | reverse complement strand
CCTTACACTCCTGCGGATGCGGTAGCGGATGTATATCGCCAAGCCGTTCATGAGCAGCGTCATGGCGAGAAGGATCACGCCGGTCGCGGCGGCGGCCACGTGAAAGCCCGCTTGCGGACGCGAGATCCAGTTGAACATCTGGATCGGCATGACGGTGAACGGCGAATTGAGCCAGTTGAAATTGACGAACGGAAAGTCCGGCTGAACGGGCGGCGGCGGCAGAAATGCGATGAACGTGAGCGCGCCGATCGTAATCAAGGGTGCTGTCTCGCCGATTGCTCGCGACAGCGCAATGATGATCCCGGTCATTGTACCGCCGACCGAGTACGGCAACAGATGATGACGAACCACTTGCCACTTGGTTGAACCGAGCGCGTATGCCGCCTCTCGAATCCCTTGAGGAATGGTGCGCAACGCCTCTCGTGTCGCGACTATAACGATTGGCAGAATCAAAAATGCCAGCGTTAGACCACCAGTCAGAATGCTTTGCCCCAGCCGGAATTGATAGACAAGCAGCCCCAGCGCCATTAGACCGTAAATAATCGACGGCACACCGGCAAGGTTCGCGATGTTGATCTCGATCAGATTCGTAAACCAGTTCTTGCGCGCGTACTCCTCGAGATAAACACCCGCGGCGACACCGAGTGGTACTGCGGCAGCCGCAGTGACCATCATGATCAGAAGTGTGCCCACCCACGAAGACAAGATTCCTGCGCGCTCAGCGAAACGCGAGGGGAATGAAGTAAGAAATGATAGGTTGATTCGTGGCAGACCATCGATAAGTAGATCGCCCAGCAAGGCGCCGAGTGTCAGTATCCCAATCAGAGTGCAGATTATTCCGATGATGTTGAAAGCAAAGTCCTGCCTCTTGCGCTTGGCGATGATCCGTTTGAAGTCGCTCATCAATAGACCTCTCTGAAACGCCGTCGCAGGATATAGCCCAGGATGTTGAAGGCGAGGGTCATGACGAAAAGCGTAATTCCTGCGGCAAAGATCGACTGATACCCGATGCTGCCGTGCGGCAGATCACCCAGGCTCACCTGCACAATGAAAGCAGTAATGGTCGCCGCAGGCTCAGTTGGATTGAGCGTAAGATTTGGCTGCATACCCGCAGCAATTGCGACGATCATCGTCTCGCCAATCGCGCGCGAGATCGCCAGGATGTAAGAGGCTACGATTCCCGAAAGCGCCGACGGATAGACCACCCTCAACGCAGTGATGATGCGGTTTGCACCAAGCGCATAGGCGCCTTCACGCAGCGACATGGGAACCGCACGCATCGCGTCTTCGCTAAGCGAGCTGACGTAGGGAATGATCATGATTCCCATCACTGTGCCGGCTGCCAACATATTGAAGGTCGGCAGACTCGGAATTAGTCTCTGCAGGAGAGGCGACATGAACTGGAGTGCAAAGTATCCGTAAACAACCGTTGGCACTGCACTCAAAAGTTCCAGCACTGGCTTGATCACTTCGCGTACCGTCTGTGGAGCAAACTCACTGAGATAGATCGCGACGATCGTTCCAACCGGTAACGCTACTGCCAGTGCGACCGCAGTAGTAACCAACGTGCCAGTTACCAACGGCAAAATTCCAAAACGCGGCGAAGCAAACAGTGGTATCCAAAGAGTGTCAGTCAGGAACTCTTTAAAAGAGACGTGAGCAAAGAAGGTCGATGATTCATAAACAAGAATGCCCACGATTCCCAGCGTAATCGCGACTGACGAGAACGCCGCGAGCATGAGCAACGCTTCGATGAACCGTTCTTTGATTCGCGACAAGCGTCGCGCAGCGGAATGCTCAGATGCGGGAGATGGCCCACGTTGAGAGGTTTCTCTCCCGACCTGGTCCATCGAGTTCTGTAAGACCGACGTATCGCTCATAAGCTTGGCCGCTCTTGTATCTCATTCACACCGGGCTTCACCCGGTGATCCAAGACGCGAGCGTATCGGCAACCGTTTCAACGGTTTTTCTATGCAACTCGTTCGTATTCAATGACCTCAGTTTATTTGAGCTGATGTCCTTCGCAGCATCTCACCGGGCTGAAGCTCGGTGAGAATGAGACGTGGCATAAGGACTTTTAGAAAACCGCTTCGTTCAGAGAGACTCTCGCCCACGCCGCACTTTGCTCACTGCTAGGATTTGGGCGTTCGTTTGAGTATCTCTTCGACAGGCAGTCCTACTTCCGGAACACCACCAAATGCGGTTCCAGTCTGCGCGTTCTTCAATCGGTCTCCGGCGATTTGATATGCGGCATCAGTGAGTGGGAGATACTTAACCTCCCTTGCGAGAGTCCCAACATGCTTCAAATAGAATTCCGCAAACTCTTTCACCGCAGGCTTCTGTAACGACTTCGTGCTGATGTAGATAAAAAGAGGGCGTGAGAGCGGGTTGTAGGTTCCCGCGAGAACATTTTCAGGGCTCGGCAGAATCGCCCCCTGGACCTTGTTCTTGCTCCACTCGATCCCGACGGCCTTCATGCGATTACTGTGTGGCGCAAAGTAGGCATACGGGATATATCCCAAGGCGTACCGGTTGCCTTCCACACCCTGGACCAGCACGTTGTCATCTTCACTTGCCGTGTAATCACCACGGCTGGATTTGGCCTTACCGACAATGGCCTCAGTGAAGTAATCAAAAGTTCCAGAGTCAGAACCCGCGCCGAACAACGCGATCTCTTCGTTGGGCCACTCTGGTCGTACCTGGTTCCAACGAGTGATCTTCCCTTGCGCTGCCGGTTCCCAGATCTTCTTTAGCTCCTCGACTGTCATGGAAGTGACCCAGTCGTTCTGAGTGTTTACGACCACGGTTAAAGCATCGAAGGCGATCGGCAACTCGATGTACTCGATGCCATTGGCTTTCGCCTGGGCCATCTCTTCAGCAAGAATGGGTCGAGAAGCATCGGCAAGATCGATCTCACCGCGCACGAACTTCTTGAATCCGCCGCCAGTTCCTGAGATTCCGACCGTTACATTGACAGCGCCCCTTTTCTCGGTTTGAAACTCCTCAGCAACAGCTTCGGTAATCGGGAACACGGTGCTCGAGCCGTCGATCTTGATCACGGCCGCTTCACCTGGACCGGGTTGCATGTTGGTACCACCACCGCTGCAAGACAACACAAGACACACACAGGCGATGCTGGCAACGAGAGCCAGTTTAGAAGTTCGCGACATTGGGGTTCTCCTGTTTGGAAATCTCAAAGGTTCAGGGTGAATGGTAGGGAGGGCGTGTTACATCCGTCTAAACATCACCTGAACTGTATGTAAACAAATGGCTGGTTAGTTACGCGGCTCGTGGACCATCAGCTTGTAGCCAACATTGACCATCGTGTCGATGAACACGTTGTAGGGCAGCAACTTATTTCTCAGGCGGTAGATGTAGACATGAAGGCTTTCCGAATTGAGCGGCTTGTTATCACCCCAGACAAATGACCAGAGTTCCTCAGCTGGAACGATGCGACCGGCGCTGCGAGCCAGCCGAGACATGATCAGGAACTCAGTCCGCGGCAGTTTCAACGCCTCGCCATGACAAGCAAGGTAGTAGTTCCGATGTTCGATACGGAGATAGCCATCGTCGTAAATATCATCGGATTGGGACGGCTTCTCGACTCGCGCGATTGACATCTCTTTTACTGACATATCGAGGGGTCTTTCCTGGTTATGCGGTCATCTCATTCAACGCGGGCTTTAGCCCGGTGACGAGCACATTTGGATCAGAAGTGTGTGAAAACTCGGATCCAGGGTGACATGAGGTCCGTACCAGCGGGTGGGTCCTCGACAGTGCCGATTAATGATTACCAATTGCCGATCCGCAATGGCATCAATCGTCGATCGCCACATGGCAATGTAAGGATCCACCTGGTACCGCGCGGTGGTATTGACCCTCATGCCACCGAGATCTCACACCGTATTCATCGACCTTCCAGACTAGAACTTCACCTTTGCTCTGAACTGCATCACCCGTGGGCCACCCACAGTTGATGTGATTCGACCAAAGTCCGGACTTCCCAATTCGAAATCAGGAGCGGCAAAGTTGGCACGATTGAAGACGTTGAAGATGTCCCAACCCAGTTCCATCTGAACGCGTTCAGTTAGCTTCGTCGTCTTCACCAGGCCGAAATCAAACCGGGATTGCATTGAAGCCCGCAGGACGTTGCGACCCAGACTGCCACTCTGACCAAGCGGCGAGCAGAGCACTGAACCGTTGAAAGCTTCTTCCGTAATGTCGGATCCGGTTTGACGAAGTTCGTCCAACGAACCGCACAGTCCCGGCCGTCCGAAACCAAGGCGATACAAACCACCGGATCCACGGACAATGTCCGCGTACTGGACTGCCGATCCAATTTCAGGTTCCGGCGATAAGATCGAGTACGGTGTGCCGGTTTGCGCCTGGAAGAAACCGGAAACCTGCCATCCCGAAAGGAACCGGTTGTTGTGGCCGAAGGTTGGCAGGTCGTAGACGAAGTTCAAACTGAACCGATGGGTTCGATCAAAGTCCGACACAGCACGATTAGCCTCGAGATTTCTGATGTCTCCCTGGACCACGAAACCAGTGTTTGGCACGTCAGGCTTTCCTGATCCAGCAGTGCTGCCAGGATCAGCCGAGCTTGTGTCAATCGATTTGGACCAGGTGTAAGCCGCATTGAACTGGAGGCCTTTTGAGAAACGCTGAGTGATGCTGAACTGCGCACCGTGATAGTTCGACTCGCCATTTGATCTTAGAACCAGCGCTTCCGGAACGTTGAAGCCAAGAATCGGAACGCGCGCTTCAAAGTTGATCACCTGTCCGCCGCCAATCGTGCTTCCCGAGCAAGTCAGAGGATTAGCCAAATTGAGATCGACTGGAGTTCCGGACGGAAGCGTTAACACGCCGGCGGCGCAGCCGGCAGAGCTACCAACGCGATATGGATTTGCGAATCCAAACGCCCGGCCGAGTCCACGCGCTCGCGCGGTGCTACCAGAGTTCAATGGACCATTGGGTGAACCCGCGGCGACGTAAGCTTGATTGAATCGCTCGAAGATGTGATCCGGAGTGTTCGGATCGTTTAGATCAAATCCCTGATTGAATGCCAACGCCTGCAACAAATTCCTTCCCCGGGTTCCAACGTAGCGTGCCTCGAACAGAAGGTTTTTGGTCACCTCATATTGAAAACCGAGATTCCATTGTTGAACGTAGGGCGTCTTTAGATTGCGATCGACTGCGCGAAATTCAAAAGTCTCGGCAATGTTTCCTGGTGGTGAGGTGGCGGTTCCTCTCGGATCGCGCGAGACGCCTGTGTTGTCGCGAATCGCATAGGTGCCGCCGACACCCGATCCGCGCGTAACGCGGAAGGGCAACCACGAACTCAACGGCAAAGCAGTGGGCTGCGCGCTAAAGGCGTTGTTGTAAGGCACATTGCCCGATGGAACCGTGATCTCGATTTCGCGTAGAAACGGATAGTTACTGAAGACCGTGTTAATGAAAGCTGCTGAAGGACGGTCGTAGAAGTAACCAAAGCCGCCTCGAACCACAAGCTTGTTCGACTCTAATGGCGAGTAAGCGAAACCGATGCGTGGGGCGAAGTTGTTCAGATCTTGTCCGTTTAGAGTGTGATTGTTCGAAGCACGAGCGGTAACATCGATTGCGGCATCAACATTTGAAAGGCCCGTGCCAGTAACATTGGCAGGCACGATGAAACCAGGCGCCGGACTATCACAGATCGAATTGGTTCCTCCCGTTGGGGAAAAGCACTGCTCAAAGCTCGAGAAATCAAAGTTCCCAATGCGACCGTCCTTTTCTGTGGGCCACATAAACAACTCATAGCGCAGACCAAGATTGAGCGTCAGCTTGCGAGAGACCTTCCAATCATCAGCGACGTAAAAGCTGTAGTCTCTGAAACGAAAACTCTTCGTGGTAACACCGAACTGCGTGTCAGCTTCAGAAGCGTTCCCCGTTAGCAGCTGTGTAAAGCTGTCAAACTTCTCAAATTCGGTGGCTTGCTCTTCGGGAAGACTGGAATCGTATTGATGGCGTTTGAAGTCTCCCCCGAACCGGAGTGTGTGCTGGTGCAATGTCCACGTAACGTTGTCAGAAAAGCTGAACGTCTGCTGCTTTCGTTTATTGAAGGAGTCGTTTGGACCACCAAAGGAGAACTGTGACATGTTCGTTCCCGGTCGACCGATAAAGTGACCCAATCGACGCGTCCCGGGGCTGTCATCAAACAACAACGCCGGATTGGCAATGCCGAGCGCCGCGCTGGTGAAATCCTCACCGAGAAATGGATCATCCAAACTCCGGGTATTGTTCAGATAAAAGAAGCCAAACCGCGCTTCATTAATTAGCGTTGGACCAAACACATGCTGGTCTGAGATGGCTAGCGTGCGATTGCGATCCGCGCGCCGGAGAGTGAATGGAGAAGCCAGACTGGATGGGTCCGGGAATGAATCCAGACCGGGGAAATTGCTGAAGAAGAATGTGCCGGTCAACGTATTGTTCTTGCTGAGCCGGCCATCGAGACGAGTACTGAGCTGATGCTGTTTGAACTCTGAGGGAACCACGTTGAGTTGCTGGACCAACGGATTGTTTTCCCTCAACGTCCGGCTGGAAACGTTCGGGGCAAAGCCAAACAGGAATGCCCGCGCACCGGAACGATCGATTCCCACCGGTCGCGCACCTGCTCGGGGAGCCGGAATCACGAAATCGCCAGTCACCGGATTCATCAGGTTGAAAAGGCGAAGTGCAGTTGGTGAAATGTCGGCGGCAGTCAAACAGTTCGACCCTGCACAACCGTTCTCAGCGTTGAACGCATCCGCGAGCGCCTGCGCTGTTCGTGCTCCATTGATGCGAGTAAGAGCGAGTGGCAACACGGTCGTGCTGCGCGCGGTTGGAACAAACCCGGTAATTGCGTCGGTGTATTGATAGCTGCCAAAAAAGAAGACCTTATCGTGAACGATCGGTCCTCCAATCGTGAAACCAGCTTCATTTCTACTTGCCTTCGGTCGTTCAATTCCTTCTTTGTTGAAGAAGAAATCGTTTGCGTTCAGTTTCTCGTTCTGCAGGTAGTAGTAGACCGAGCCATTGAAAGAGTTTCCGCCCTGCCGAGTGATCAGCTGAAAGTTACCGCCGCCGGAACGTCCCGTGGATGCGTCGTACAAACTCGTTTGCAGTTTCACCTCCTGCAAAGTCTCGGGAGCGGGCGCGATGTTGTCATTCAATGAACCTTCGTTTGATGTGATGTTGGTTGCATCGATACCGTTAAAGAAAAGACTCGTGCTGGTTGTGCGAGTCCCATTCACTGATGGCGACTGATTGCCATTGCCGTTTGTTAGCACTGGCGAGAGTTCAGTACTTACCCCTGCTTCTGCCGATAAGAGTTGCGTGAAACTGCGCGTGGAGGTGGGAACCGATACGAGCTCATCTGATGAGAGCCTGCGGAACGTTGCGGATGTATCTGGTGTTACGAGATCTGCGCCTTCAGTGATGTTGATTACCGCTCCGATCTCACCCAGTTCTAGTTTCTCTTCCAGGGTCCGAGAAATTGCAGCTTCCACTTCAACATGTTCGCGCACGAGTTTCCTGAATCCATCAATTTCATATGTGACTTCATAAGTGCCAACTGCGAGAGCGGGCATAACCCAGCGTCCCTCTCCGTTGGTGATGGCAGACCTGATTGCTGCTGTCCCGAGGTTGCGCGCCGTTACCGACACGCCCGGTAAGTTGGCGCCATTCGGATCCTTAACAACGCCCGCCAAAGCGCCGGATGGTCCAGCTTGGGCGTTCGCAAGTGGTGCTACTTGAGTGAGTAAAAGAAAAAAGAACGTTCCGAATATTATTAAGGTGCGACTTAGTGTGGGGGCTGTATCCATAACAATCTCCTCTGACTTCGTCTGTGTTTGGTAGTTAGCTGGAGTGCGAGTTCAGATTCGTTTTTTTAAGACCGAGAACCCGAACCGGCTTCAACAATGCAGTTTTAGTTTCAGACGGACTTTAGCGAGGCGGAGTTAAGTAGCTGTGAATTGCGCCTTAAATGATTGTTAATCCGAATTGAGCCTGGAGGAGGGAGGTGGGATCTGGGATTGCGGAATGGCGGATTGCGGAATGGCGGATTTGGTAGTTGGAATTTGGGAATTGGAATTTCAGATATTTCAGATTTGAGATTGGCTTTGCACCAAGAGTCTGAGAATCCTACGTCTCATTCACACCGGGCTTCAGCCCGGTGTGAATGAGGTCTGGAATCAGATAACAACCGTTTCAACGGTTTCCATTTCGGCAGGCCACAGAACCTCTATGCTGTCAGTAATTTCGCTATGCAAACCGTTAAAACGGTTCCTCGGTTCGTAGACTTACTGCTGCTCACCGGGCTGAAGCCCGGTGTGAATGAGAGTGGTTGATCAGACTTTTGAAGGCAAGGCCGTTGAGATTGAACTTAACCTGACATCGATTTCGCGTTCTTCGCCCTTTGCGCGTCTTTCATCTACCAATGACTCTCATTTAAGCGCCGATGGACCACAGTTAACAT
Organism: Pyrinomonadaceae bacterium; assembly: GCA_036554845.1. GTDB lineage: Bacteria > Acidobacteriota > Blastocatellia > Pyrinomonadales > Pyrinomonadaceae > PSRF01. The sequence continues at coordinate 9,104 of DATBMP010000222.1, read as the reverse complement.
GAAGTTAACAACGACGTAACACCAACGCTATAAGATAACGATTACCGACAAGCGCACTTTCTTTCTAACTCTCAGGGAGAGGTCAAATCTTCTATGGCAATCTCAAATGAATTAAGTGGCGATATCGCGGCGGCAATTTTGGGCACTAAGCCAACCCCAGGCAAAGATATTGCTGATCTCAAAGAGACCGTATTAAGAGTCCATTCAATTCTTCAGGAACTATCCGAACTGGATCGAGAGAAGTCTTATGGTGAGACAATCGTTAAGTCTTCGGAGGCAGGCGCGGGTCACTAACTTGCTGCCTTATTTGACCGAAGCTATTTGCCGGTGTTCGGAGTTTTCTCCAACAAGCGCAGCATCCCAAAGAATCCAGTAACGCTTCTTCTTTCCAGGGGCAATACTCCTCTCAAAGGCCAGACGCACAAAGCGACTCTTGAAATCGTCCGCGACTGAAGGAAAGACTGTATAAAAGTAGTCAACTCTTTCCGGAAGGCCGAGCTCACGACGCATCGCATTGATGTTTGTTTCACAACTACCTGGACCACCCAATCCTTCTGCATCACGAGAACGATTAACGACGTGATCCAGCTCGTGCAGTAAACCCCACGCAACATCAAAGGCCTGACGCGCCATCGCATCGCCCATCAACTGTTCAAAGTCGTCGAAATCAATCCGCACCGAACGGATCACCGTTGGTGTTCCCTGTTCCTCTGACTTGGAGAACTGGCGCACGACCTGGCAGAAAACTACATCGTTCCTGCTGCTGGCATCTTCAAGCACAATGTGGTCGTGACTTGAAACCGCCTTGGCAAGTAACACTCTGGCTGAAGCCGATCCGGAGCTTGAGGCGTTCTGGCCCAACTGCAGCCTGCCTTGATCATCGAAATGAAGATCGGACCAACCGGTAATCGCACGAAGCTTCCCCGTCAATTCACTTCGACGTCGCAGATCAAACCCATCAGCTAACGAGACCTTGGCAGCAACAGTCTCAGCGCGAGTCACTCCAAAACAGAAGCTTGCCACGATAAACGCCGCACCGAGGTGCGCAGGTAATAAAGACCTGATGTGGAACTGGGATGTCATTAAGAACTTCTCCCGAGATCGATTGTTGAAGGGGGCGTTCGCGAATCAGTTCAAAAGTGAAGCGCTGCGTGGGAATGGCGCCAGTGCGCGGCATGTTACCAAAATGTTAACGCGCGGGACATACGTTTATCTTGAAATCCTTAAGCCATCTAAACAGCACCTGACATTCATCTTAAGTCCGGCTGAGATTCGGACTATTGCCGCGCTATTGCGGTGACTTGAGATCGAAACTGTGTGCTCTTAATAAACATTTAAGAGAAAGGCCATGAAGAGTTAACGAACGTTGATTAAGCTGCAACCGCAAGTAGAGCAAAGGGGTATCTATGAAAGTAAAATCAAGCAGAAGAAATAAAGACCACTTCGTCAGATGTGCGACGTGTGGAACCAGGATTCGCAGGCACGCTCATGAAGAATCTTCAGCAGCATGTTTGAAATGCTTCTACAAGTTTCTGAATGACACGCTTACGGCGCAGAAAGGTCTATTGCGAGAAGGTTTCGCGAGCGACCGATAAACAAACTACAAAGCAGAAAAAGTGATGGTCCAGTCCGGTCGATGGCTGGGCTTTTCTTTTTGGAGTGGGGTGGCACTCAAAAAAGCCCCGGCGAGTCGGTTTGCCGGGGCTATTCCAGAAGCGATGTTTAGATTAGGTGGCCGCAGCTCATTCGGGAGAACTATCTTCAGAATAAGCCAGGAGTTGGCGGGAATACCGAAACCGAATTGATCAGATCTCGTCTTTCACATCATTCAAGGCGTGCTTTCTGCCCCCGTAACGCAACACGATGTTTGATGATTCGAGATGCGATCGAACGAAGACGTCTCATGCAACAGTCGTAACTCAGTCTCAAGTATCTGTGCTGAGGTTCTCGCACAGGTGCTAACACTCAGTTACCTGCAAGTTAAATGTTGGTTAAGAACACTCGTTACTCGTCAATCAAATACTTCTTAGAACCTGAACATCGTGTCGAATTGCAACCTTGTTGACGCGCGGTTGAACGAGCCCGGTGGCGTTACTCCAAATGCTCCCAGAACTCCATTCCTGCGCTGGGTCACGATTCCGATCACTGAGAACGTCACTCGAGGATCAACTGAATACGCAAAATTGAACCGGTGCGCGTTGATATCAGACTGTTGCGTAATGTCGCTGAAGTTGAAAGGCGTCAGCACTGCGTCCTTCTCAATACCCATGAATGTGTAACCAAACTGTAGATCCCCACGTTCCCTCGTCTTTCCTACCTGCACTTCCGCCCAAACGCCGGTGTCCTCGTTATTCGGCAGAACCCGATTTGTGCCACCTGGTCCAGCAACTACCACGTCGTGAACCTGTGTGTTTCTTACCACATTCAAAATTATGCTAACTGGAAATCGATTGCTGTGTTTGAAGTCAACCCGGCCAAGGATGTCTACCAGGTTGAAGCCTGAAGACAAGCGACCATCGCGATTGGTCGCATTGTTACTCGCCGTGGTCAATCCCAGGTTTCCATTGCCGGCGACGAGCAGGTCACGCGGAATTGATACCTGCGTCGTTATTGTCTGCGCCGGTGTGGTCGGGGTCGCCGGAAGCGTTATCGTCACTGGAAGTTGGAGCTGACTGCCGAATACCTGGACCGGCGAGATGAAGTGTGTACCCGCGAAGTAATGATCGGCTACCGATAAAGTCAAAGCGATCTTTTCCGTTGGTTCAAAGCGCGCTCGGATTTGCGCGCCATAGAGAGCGAGATCGCGGCCACCACGGCGAGACTGCTCGACATTGACTGTCCCATCAGCGTTGCGAACAAAAGCAGAGTTGCGTTCAAGCATCGGTAGTTGCCAGGCGATCAGTGCAACGTTCTTTAACTTGCCTTTGAAATCGCGCGAGTACGACTCGTTCAGACCTTCAACTTGCAGATCGTTGTCGAAGGTCATTTCGGTATAGGTCCATGGTGGCTCGAACTTACCGCCCTGGATTCTGAGTCCACGCAGGTGTTTCGACTTGTAGGTGATGTATGCCTGGTCCAAGGCAAACGTCTTGCGATTGTAAAAGTCGGTGAGGGTCTGATTGGTGGAAATGTTGTCGGCGAAACTTCCCGTCGCGAAACGCAATCCCCAATCGAATTCATCATTAATTACACCGCGCAGTGCCAGTCGAGCGCGGATGCGAGGACGAAATCTTGGCGACAGATCATTCCCCAGTACACCGGGATTCGAAGCATTCGCCAGTGTATTCGAAAGCCCGAAGAACGATTCGAAGCGCAAGCGAAGGTCGCCACTGAAAGTGATTGAACCGAGTTGCCGGTTTAAGGATTCGCTGGTTTTCTTTGCCTGCGCTTCGACGACGCCGAGACGTTGTTCAACTGGAGTTTGCTGGGGTTCGGCATGCGCCATTGTGCCTTCGCGCTCAGTAGTGGTGATGGGCCGAGTGACAGTACCGTTTGTCCGAAGTTCATTAATCAGTTTCGACTGCTCGGCGATCAAGAGTCGCAGTTGCTCGAGCTGTTCACCTTGTTGGCGCAAAGTCTCTTCCAAAGCAACGATCCGTTCTGAGTCGCTGGCTCGTTTGGGGGGAACATTCGCGTCGGCCCGAGCTGTGGGGGTGTTGGCTGAAACAACATCCCCGTGCGGTGAAGATGAAACTTCCTGAGCTCTGGTTCGGGTCGAGGCCCACACGCAGAGAAGAATCACACTGGCAATCGCAGGCAATGTTGATCTCATGATTTGCGGCATATGCATTCCTCCGAATGGAGTGGATCGAGAAAGACGAGAGTACTTCCGGCAGGTGAATTTGGGCTTAATTTGATGTTAATTCTGTGTGAAGGCCGCGGGGTTGCGGAATTGGGATTTGGAATTTCGAATTTGGAAATTGGAATTTCGAATTTGGAAATTGGGAATTGGAATGTGGGATCTGGTTTGTCAGTGGTCAGTGGTAGTTGGCAAAGATATCAGGTTGGGAAGGGTGGTTTACACCCGCTGGTTCCGGTGCATCAAGCCGAGAATGGTCGGCACCGCACCTCAAGGATTGAGATCATGCCACCGAACCAGCCGGGGTAAACCACCCTTCCCAACCTGATATCTTTTGGCAAATCCCAAGTCCCAAATCCCAATTTCCAAATTCCAATTTCCAAATTCCAAATTCCAAATCCCAATTTCCAAATTCCAATTCCAAATCCCAATTCTCCCTACGCATACAACTCTTCAATCACGTCATCAAACTTGTCATCGATCACTCGTCGCTTCACTTTCAATGTTGGCGTTAGCTCACCACGATCGATCGTAAACTCCTCTGGCAACAACGCAACCCGACGGATCCTCTCGTAGTCAGCAAGTTCCTTCGTCAGTTCAACAACATCACGTTGCACCAGTTTGATGGCCGCGGGAAACTTACTCAATTCCTCGCGATCCTCAGGGTACTTCTCGCCCGCTGCCTTCAGCTCCTGCGTCAACGCCTCCCATTCGGGAACGATCAATGCCGCAGGCTGTTTGCGACCTGTCCCAATTACTACCACCTGACTGACAAACTCACTTTGCTTCAAAAGACTTTCGATGAGTTGCGGGGCGATGTACTTACCGTTTGATAACTTGAACAAGTCTTTCTTTCGATCCGTGATGTACAGACGTCCCCGGTCATCAAGGTGGCCCACGTCACCGGAGCGAAACCAACCGTCCTGCAATGCCGCTTCCGATTCTTCGGGATGACCGTAGTAGCCGCGCATTACGTTTGCGCCGCGAATCAGAATCTCTCCATCTTCTGCGATTTTTATTTCGATTCCACTGAAAGGCGTCCCCACCGAACCGACGTGATTACTCTCGGGACGGTTAGCTGTGACTATGCACGTTTCCGTCGCACCATAACCCTGCAAAATCGGTATCCCAGCTGCGAGAAACGAATATGACAACGCCGGCGACAACGGCGCGCCACCTGAAACGAAGTAACGCAGCCGGCCACCAACTCCCTCACGCCATTTTGAAAACACCAAACGGTTGGCGACATTCTGTTGCAGCTTCAAAGTTCGCGGGATGCGTTGCCCTTTGTCGACCAACTCTGCATAGCGTTGGCCTACCGCGAGAGCTCGGGTAAAGACTTTGCGCTTCCATCCTTTCTCCGACATTCCTTTCTTAACAATGCGGTGATAGACCTTCTCAAACAGTCGGGGCACTGCAGTCATCACCGTTGGTCTTACTTCTCGCAAATTCTCGCCAACTTGATCGAACGAGGCTGCGTAATAGACCGACACGCCGCAGTAACAGAAAACATAAAAGCCAGTGCGCTCGAAGATGTGTGACAAAGGCAAAACTGATAGTGCAGTGTCGCTTGCACTGATAGGCAATCCCGAACTTATCGCCAACACGTTTGAGATGAAGTTATTGTGGGTCAGCATCACACCTTTCGGTTCACCCGTTGTGCCCGAGGTGTAGATGATTGTTGCCAGATCTTCAGGATGGATCGCCTTCAGGTACGAGTCGAATGCTGTTGGTCGCGCGGTGTCTTGTTCCGCTCCCATCCTTTCCAGCGCCTCGAGAGTGGTGGCGCGTTCTAAACCTGACGCAGCTTCTGCATCAAAGAAGATTAACTTCTCGAGAAAGTCGAGTCTTTCAAAGGCAGCACGCGCGTGTTTATAGAGGCGACGAGTGGAGATGAAGATTGCACGGGTGCCTGAGTCCTGGAGGATGTAACGCACCTGGTCCACAGCCTGCGTGGTGTAGATCGGAACGTTGATGGCGCCGAGACTCAGAATGGCCAGATCAGACATGGACCATTCGGGTCGGTTCTCAGAGAGCAAGGCAACGCGGTCACCCGGTTTTATACCGAGCGCGGCAAGGCCGAGTGCAATGTGACGCACACGTTTGACGAAGGTTTCGGCAGAGTAACGAACCCATTCACCTGAGATCTTGTGATTGAGAGCGTCATCCTTTCCATGTTGGAGCGACGCGGCTAGACAGAGCGCAGGAACCGATGAGCGTGACGGTGAAGTGGGTTCCTGATTCACCTCAGTTTTGGCGGAAGCAACCGAAGCCACTGTTTGTCTTTGACTTCCTTATCGATGAATTGGGAGAAACTGTAGTTCAGGAGATGGGGCGATTCGGATAATACTACGCAACACTAAGCCGCGGATAGACGCCGATCACGCGGTCAGCATGCAAAGCCACCAAACGGCGGATTTCCTATACGCGAAATCCGCGGCCCCTCTTTTTCACGCCGGCGAATGTCGTTTGCGCCTCTTACGCGAATGCACCTCTTCAACCCTGCCGTTCATAGTAGCCAACGCGACCAACACCAAAAACAGAAGCGCATTTGAAGTTGTGTGCAAAGTGAAATCAAAGAAACTGTGCACCAGCACTGCAAAGCAGCCTGCCAGCGCGCCTGTTGCCACACCTCGGCGAAAATCATCACGCGTTTGTCTCCGCGAAAAGCCCATCCGAAACAACATGAACACAAAGAACAGAGCGATTACAGCGCCGACAATGCCCCCGTCTGAGAGAACCTGTAAGTAATCGTTGTGCGCCTGCTCCAAACGATACAGACCATTGCGGGTATCGTAGCCGGTGTAAACAACTCCGAAAGCACCCAGGCCCGTTCCGATCACCGGATTGGCTTTTATGATATCCAACGTCACGGTCCAAAAGTGCGCGCGCCCCGTCGTTGGATCTTCACTGTTCACGGTCCCTACAAATCGACTCAGTGCTGACTCACCACCGAGCAACACGACTCCAACGAACAACCCGAGAATCAATACCAGCGCCAATCCGGTTCGCACTGCCGCGCCAGCAAAAGTGCTCGAGCGACTGTCTTCATGATGATGCCGGTGTTTGCGACGGAAGGCTGTTATCACTGCCAGGAAAAGTACCTCGGCGATCAAACTGATAATGCCGCCGCGCGAGTTGGTCATGATCAAAGCCACACCCATCAATAGCGCCACAAACAGGTAAACAAATCGCTTGTCGCGATCTATCGCGCCTGAGAAAAGCAATCCGAGTGGCAGCGCCAGTGCCAACTCCATGTAACCTGCGAAGTGGTGACGATTGATAAATGGGCCAAATGCGGTGCTTTGCGCCAACTCGCGAATCCAGAAGACTCTGTTCGGGCTGGTAAATGATTGCGTCAACCCAAAAATAGCGAGCAGGAAACCAAAGACGGTGATGGTCCTTACCAGCAACCTGAGTCTACGAGGCGTATCAGTGAAAACAAGCACCGCCGCGAAGTAGATGAACAAGGCTGCAACCTGGGCCAACACCAAGCGGGTCGAGTAGGGATCAAGAGAAAAAGTTTGGCGAACCCCGGCCGCGTCCACACCTCTAAATGGAAGCAGTTGGACCAGGCCCAAAGCGAGCATCGCCAGCAGCGGAAGTTGCAGCACATTCAGGCTGATGCGCAGTTTGCCTAGCTTCCACGCATCGAGCATCCAAAGAATCACGATCAGCACCGCACCCACACTGAAAACGGCCATCGTTGAGTAGTGCACAGTGCCAAAGGCCAGCGCTGACAAAACGATTGCCACGCAGAGAAGGAGATACAGAAATCGGCTCGCCAATGTGTGGCGTATCCGATACATCTTGCGCTCGCCACTGACTCTCGCCGTTGGCAATGCAGTCTGCGGTTCCAGCAGACTAGTCTCTGCGCTTGATATTGAAGTCGTCATACCAGATGGTGCCGAAGATCGGACAGACGGGATCTTCCCCGCACGTTGTGCGATTGATTTTTAGACTAAGTGCTTCGGTCTTTGGGCCAGTTTTGAAAGGTAATGCCACACGCTCCCAGCTCGTGTTGCCGGTTGGCGACGTTGGTGAATTAACCAGGGTCGAACCATCGGCAGCGTCTGTGAGCGAGATGTATGGCGTTCCAGCACTCTCGAGTTTTGAAGTCCTCGAGTAATACTCGAGTTCGTAGTCGGTGTTCGGCTCAACTGGAACCAGTTGTGAGACGTTAATGGAATCGAGTTTTGAGCGGACTTGAAAAGTCAATCGTAAACTTCGTGATCCCGAGTGGCCCACGTTGGGGTCGATCGCGATCTGCACTTGCGATTGAGTCTGGACCTGCCAACTAAAGGCCGCGCCCGACCCATGGGCGAGTCCTAACTCGAAACTCCCATCAATCAATTGTCCAGGGCTGGCTTGATAATTGGGCCCAGGCGCGATCAGGTTCCAGACATTAAGGGCGTCGTGATATCGATACGCACGGATGAGACTGTTGATGATCTCCTTTCCCGCGTCTCGGTGCTGAAGCTGCTGGGCATTTGACAGGCTGGACCACAGGTTTAGCCCATCTTCATAGCGGCCTCGGCTCATCAAGTAGATTGCAAACTGCGAACGTGCTTCGGCAGAAGTTCCTACCGAGGATCTCAGCGCCTGCTCGTCATTCTTGAATACTTCAAACGCGAGATTGAACATCTGTCCTCGCAACTGAGGATCAGCTTCGCTGGCACGATGCAATTCGACGAAGGCCTCGTCATAACGTTCGATGCGTAACAGCAAGTTGCCCAAAAACCAACGTGGAAATGAATACGAGGGTGCCAAAGCAACCGCACGACGCAAGGCAAATTCGGCTCTTTGAATGTCGCCCGCTTGTTCGAGGGCTCGACCCAGCGACATCCAAAACCGATAGTCATTGGGTGAGAGGGAGACTGCTTTTTCGTAGGCAGTAACAGCCTGTGAGATCTGATCGGGTGCAAGTTTAGTCTCGCTGATCTCGCCGAGTCTCCAATGAGTTAGCGGATCATCAGGCGCGAGACTGACGGCGAACTTTGCCATTTCCATGGCGTTGGGCTCGTCTTGATTGAAGTATTCGGCGATCGTGTTGCCGAGATACCACTTCACGACGAAGAAGGCCCAGACGAGAGAGAGCAGTACGAGCAGAATCGTTAGCAAGCGAATCGCCGGCTTGTGTATGTTGAGTTCAGAAACTTGCTCAGGCATGAGTTATTGTCGATTGACGATTGTCGATTGACGATTGAAGCTATTGCCGAGTGCCGATTGCCGATTGCCGATTGCGTGCTCTGTGCGTAATAGTCATCATCTCGCTAGCCGCAATTCTACGAGGGCGATTACACTA
>DATBMP010000195.1:0-6800 GCA_036554845.1 Pyrinomonadaceae bacterium | reverse complement strand
CCAATTCGGCATCGACTCCCCAATTGACTTCATTTGCCGGCCTAAGAGGATCGGTTCCCGAGTTCAATGTCGTTGCAGCACGCAGGAGTGCATCAGGCGGCTTCACACCAGTTAATAAGTGATAAAGCGTCGCACCCAACGCATAAATATCGCTGCGCGGATCACTGCGACGATCCTGGATTTGTTCCAGCGGGGCATACTGACGTGTGTAACCGTAAAAAGCTGACGACGATGTTGAAGTCGGATCAGCGGGCTGGTCCTTTGCTAAGCCAAAATCCAGGAGAGCGATCTGTCCGGCCGCGGTCAACTTCAAGTTGTGAGGTTTGATATCGCGATGAATCACCTGCCGCTCGCGCGTGTGAAGATAGATCAAGGCATCGAGTAGTTGATCGGCCCAGGCTACTACTTGATCACGCGGAAACGGACCCGGTTGTTGCGTTACGATTCTTGCCAGGTCAACACCCGCGATGAATTCCATAACGAGGAAGGCGCGGTCTCCTTCAACAAAGTGGTCACTCACGCGCGGAAGCGCCGGGTGTTGCATTCCAGCCAACAACCGCGCCTCACGTTCGAACTGTTTTCGAATGGCCTCGTCCGACGACAACGTCTCCTTTAACGCGACGGTAATCCCGAGTCGTTGGTCCACCGCTTCATAAACTGCGCCCATGCCGCCTTTGCCAAGTTGCCGCACTACGCGATAGCGCGACTGCAACACGGTATCAGCAGCGAGTGAGGAGCGATGGGTTGAGTGACTGGTTGCGTCGGATGATGACAATCGGGTTACTCCAGAGAGTTTGCTTTGAGATGGGCTGGTTTTTTATAGAGTCGTGGGGAGACGATGTTTTAGCTCGAATGATGAGGTTAGGGTCGGAAGCGGCGGGGCTGCTTGAGTACCACGACCGCATTGGCAGTATAGGTTAGAGCCCGAAGGAGATACAAGAGTGATCGTTTTTGCTGAGCGTTTCGGCCTGGCAACGGGCTTTGCACAAATAGTCTTTGGGTACGGCTTTGCCGCACCCTTGCGGTAAGCCTGCGGCTTACCGTTGGTGCAACTTTAATATCAGGCTATGCCTAAACTGTTCCATCTTTGAGGCATAGCCTCGATCAAAATATATGAAGGTTCGGTAAGCCGCAGGCTTACCGCAAGGGTGCGGCCGAGCCGGAACTCCAAAAAAGACTTTTTGTGCAAGAGCGTTGGCAAGCGGATGTGAGGCTGTCTTGCGTTATAATCCCTCATCTCCCTTTCAAGGTCTTCCACTTTAGGAGTCAGTTGCATGAAGATATTGATCATCTTGTCCCTCTTTGTCTGCTTTCCGCTCCTGGCACTCGGCCAGAACGATTCGCCGAAACAACCACAAAAGGCACGCAAACTCTTTCCCTACAGCTATACCGTCGATGACTTGCCGAATGGTCTGCGGTTGATCACTGTGCCCACCGACTATCCAAACCTTGTCGCGCTTTACATCGTGGTCCAGACAGGTTCGCGCAATGAGGTGGAACCAGGTAAGAGCGGGTTCGCGCACTTCTTTGAACACATCATGTTTCGCGGCAGTGAGAACTACACCTCCGAACAACGCGATGCGATCCTCAAAAAGGCGGGCGCCGAATCCAACGCCTACACTTCCGACGATCGCACGGTCTATCACGAGATATTCGCGAAGGAAGACTTAGACGAGATCATGAAACTGGAAGCCGATCGATTCATGCGACTGAAATACTCCCTGGCCCAGTTTCAAACGGAAGCTCTCGCGGTCAAAGGCGAGTACGACAAGAACAGCGCCAATCCCTTTTCCAAACTTTACGAGGTGCTGCGCGAGACTGCCTTTAAGACTCACACGTACTCGCATACAACCATGGGCTACATCAAAGACATTCAGGACATGCCAAATCAGTTTGAGTATAGTCAGGAATTCTTCAAGCGTTTTTACCGGCCCGAATACACGACTATCGTGTTAGTAGGAGACGTAACGCGCCAGCAAACCCTGGATTTGACGAAGAAGTATTTTGGCGCCTGGGAGCGCGGTAAGTACTCGGCAAAAATACCTTCCGAACCAAAACAGACCGCACCACGCACTGCGCATGTCGACTGGCCTTCACCAACCCTGCCAATCGTTGCGGTGGCATTTCGTGGGCCAGCCTATTCCGATGTTGACAAGGACAAGATGGCGCTGGACCTTTTGGCCCAGGTCGCTTTTGGCGAGAACTCGGACCTCTATCAGAAGCTGGTGCTAACGGAGCAGAAGGTTGATCTCCTGGCACCGGACTTTAGCAACCAAGTTGACCCGGAGCTGTTTGTTGTCCTGTCGCGGGTGAAGAATCCAAAAGACTTGGACTATGTGCGCGATCAGATACTCGCGACCTTCAAACGCTTTTCCACCGAATTGATCCCCGCAGCACAACTCGACGCGACGCGTTCTCGTTTGCGTTACAGCTTTGCCTTAGCGATGGACAGTTCAGGTGCGATTGCCTCGACACTCGCTCCATTCGTCTCGCTCAGACGTTCTCCTGACACGATCGACAAACTGGCAACACTCATGGAAACGATTACGCCGGAGGATGTTCGTAGTAAGGCCAACAAGTACTTTACTGACGAGCAGCGCACCATTGTTACGTTGGCGCCTAGAGCCACGGGGGCGGCCAACGGAACCAGGGAGGGAGCAAAGTAATGAAACATAAAATTATCTTCGCTCTAATCTCGGTTCTGTTTGCGACGCCACTCCTGGCCCTTGGTTCTCAACAAAAGGATATGCCCAATAAGATTCAGAATGTCCTTCTGCCAAGTCGCTCGCCTCTGGTGACCTTCCGACTCCTTTTCTTGACCGGCGCCGCTTCCGATCCGCAAGGCAAAGAGGGCGTGGCGGCATTAACCGCGGCAATGCTGGCCCAGGGCGGCACGCGGACGATGACCTATGAACAGATCGTCGAGGCCATGTACCCGATGGCCACCTCCTTTAATTGGCAGATCGACAAGGAGATGACGACATTCACAGGTACGACGCACGTCGATAATCTCGCAAAGTACTACGGGCTGATCAGTCAGATGTTGTTAGACCCGGGCTTTCGGGCTGATGACTTTGAGCGACTGAGAACCGACGCGTTGAACTTTCTGAAGGTCTCGTTGCGCGAGAGTAATGATGAAGAGCTTGGTAAGGAGTATCTCTACAACCTCATTTATGAAGGGGGTCCTTACGAACATCACAACATTGGAAAGGTTAGCTCGCTTGAAAAACTCACGATCGATGATGTGAAAGCTTACTACAAAGCAAACTACACACAGTCGAATTTAGTGATTGGCCTGGCAGGCGGTTATGAGGCAGCTTTTCCAAACAAAGTCGCAGCGGACTTTGCCAAGCTTCCGGCTGGTCCGGACATGATGGAAAAATTTGCGTTAAGCAAAGAGCCCAAGTCCACGCATATCTCGATCGTGAAACGCGAGACACGTGCGACTGCACTCTCGTTAGGTTTTCCCATCATGATCACTCGCGCCGACCCAGACTGGCCAGCCCTTGCAGTTGTGGCTTCCTATTTCGGACAACATCGTTCAAGTAACAGCTATCTTTATCAGAAGCTGCGTGAAGCGCGAGGGCTGAACTACGGCGACTATGCGTACATCGAATACTTCCCACGCGGGATGTTTCAATTCACGCCCGATCCAAACCTTGGCCGCATGTCGCAGATATTCCAGATCTGGATCCGTCCGGTAACGCCTGAGAACGGTCATTTTGTTCTGCGAGCCGCACTTTACGAATACGACAAGCTGGTTCGTGACGGCATGTCGAAGGAAGCGTTTGAAGCAACACGTGAATTTCTGACCAAGTACAACAACATCCTGACGCAGACGCAGGATGCGCAGTTGGGTTATGCCCTGGACAGTCGTTACTACGGCATTCCTGATTACGTCACTTACATGCGCGATCAATTGGCGAAACTCACGGTCCAGGATGTGAACAAGGCAATCCGTACGCATCTGACATCGACCGGCATGCGCGTGGTGATAGTCACAAAAGATGCGGAAGGACTGCGGGAGGCAATCATCAGCAACAAGCCTTCACCAATCACCTACAACTCTCCCAAGCCGAAAGAGATTACGGACGAGGATAAGGTGATTGAGAACTACAAGATTGATGTGAAGGATGAGAGCGTGGTGATCGTGCCAGTTGAGAAGGTGTTTCAATAACTATGGAGTGCGGTGGCAAGCGCAGCGCGACACCGCTTTGGATCGCAAATCCGAAATCCGAAATTTCCCAAATCCCAAATCCAAAGCGGTGTCGCGCTGCGCTTGCCACCGCACTCCATATCAATCACCCGCACCGGCACCCACACGGTCGTCGGGTTCGGTAGTCTGGCGAGCGGCAACGGGTTCATCTACAACTGCTTCACGTCGCGGCTTCCTGAATACTCCTTTAATACCTTCCCAGGCTTTATTGCCGGCTCCCGCCACTGCGCGCCAACGTTTCGTAGCACGGGCATCATCAATCAACGAATAAGCTACCGGTGTCGCGATCAAAGTTAACAATAACGAGAGTGTCTGGCCGCCAATCACCACAATTGCGATCGACCGCCTCTCTTCCGCACCTGGACCAGTGCCCAATGCTAACGGCAACATACCGGCCACCAGGGCCAGCGTCGTCATGAGAATGGGACGCAATCGATCTCGGTTACCTTGCATGATCGCCTCGTAACGCTCCATTCCCTTGGACCGCAAACTATTCATGTGATCGATCTGCAGAATCGAGTTCTTCTTTACCACGCCAAACAACACGAGTATCCCGAGCGCGGAATAGAGATTAAGCGTGTCTCCCAATAACCACAGCGAGAGTAGTGCGAATGGTACCGACAGCGGGAGACTTAGCAGAATTGTGAATGGGTGAACCGTACTTTCAAACTGCGAAGCCAGAATCATGTACATGAAGATGATCGACAGAATGAAGGCCCAGATAAACTCGGTGAAGGTGCGTTCCAGCTCACGTGCTTTACCAGAAACCGTTGTCGTGTAGGCGGCCGGCAGGTTCATGTTTCCAGCTTCTCGTCGCAACGCCTCGATGCGGTCGGCAAGCGCGTATCCGGGCGCGACCGAAGCTCGCACCGAAACTTGTCGTTCCCGATCAAGTCGATCAATTCGTGATGGACTCGTATCGCGCCTGATCTTCACAAGATTGTCCAGGCGAACAAGTCCTCCACGCGCAGACGGCACGTAAAGACGGCTGATCGTTTCGGGATCACCGCGATCTGCCTCCATCAGGCGCAATTGAACATCGTAGTCTTCGTTCATCGAAGCATCACGGAAGCGCGACGCCTCCTGATCACCGCCGACCATCATTCTTAAGCTTGTGGCGATGTCGGAAGTATCTACGCCGAGATCGGCAGCGCGTTCGCGATCAATTTCGACACGCAGCTCGGGCTTATTCAGCTTGAGTGTGGTGTCTGCGTCAACAATTCCGCCCACCTTCTCGCTGCGCTTGACCAGTTCGTCTGCATAGTTGGAGAGCGCAATCAGTTCAGGACCACGCAGGACAAAGTCGATATCGAACCGGCCGCCGGCGCCGAAGTTGAAGGACTGAGCATTTCGCACGCCCGCGCGCAGCGGCGAATACTTCTGTAAGCGGCGACGCACTTCCGTCATCACGTCCTGCTGAGAGTAATTCCCCTTGAACGCGTTGAGCGGATTTCCCTTCTTCGTTTCCCGCCAGATTCGACCAATCGAAAGCGTGCGCTCTTCGTGAGGAGCAATGCGAACATAAGCTCGGCCTTGATTCACACCGCCCACGAATCCACCACCGACGTTTGCCAACACCAGTCGTACGCCCGGAGTATTTAGAATCTCCTTCTCGATCTCGAGCATGCCTTCGTTCATCGCTGCGAGATTCGTGCCCTCTGGTCCATTGATGTTTACTTCAAACTCCGCCTCATCCACATTCGACGGAATGAACTCTTGTTTCACGGCTCGGTAGAGCGGAACGCTCGAAAAGATCACCGCCAGAGAAACCAGGGCAACTGCGACCCGATGACGCATCGCAAACGCCAATAGCCATGAGTAAACGCCGTCGATGTAACGATAGAAGCCGCGTCGTGATGCCGGCTGATCGTGTCCTTCCTTTACATCCTCGACTCGAATCAGTCGCGAACTCATCATCGGGGTCAGCGTAAAGCACACTAACAAGCTGACCAGGATGGCGACAGCGGCAGTGATGCCAAACTGATAAAGGAAACGACCTGAGATCGATGACATGAACGATACGGGAAGGAAGATGACCACCAGCGAGAAGGTGGTCGCCATCACAGCCATGCCGATATCTTTCGTCGCCTCGCGCGCCGCATCCCTCGCGTTCATCCGTTTCTCTTCAATGAACCGGAAGATATTTTCGAGCACAACGATGGCGTCATCGATAACTACGCCAACCATCAACACCAGCGCCAGCATCGTCACACTGTTCAGCGTGAAATCCAGCGCCTTCATCATTCCGAAAGTGGAGATAACCGAACACGGAATAGCCACTGCAGCGATCAGCGTCGATCGCCATGAACGCATGAAGAAGAAGACTACGAGACTCGCCAGAATGCTGCCGAGTATCAGGTGGGTTTCGATCTCATGCAGAGCGGATTCGATGTAACGAGATTGATCGCGGATGATCTCGACTGAGACATCGTTTGGAAGCTGTGCCTTTACGCGTGGAAGTTCGGCCTTGATGCCGTTAATCACTTCGATAGTATTCGCACCCGACTGACGCCTAATCTCCAGCGAGACAGTAGGGACGCTATTGAGTCGCGAAAGTGAACGTTGCTCTTTTGTCCCGTCCTCG
>DATBMP010000191.1:0-3555 GCA_036554845.1 Pyrinomonadaceae bacterium | reverse complement strand
TAGAGCAGAGCTGATGGCAGGAACGGATTGTGCTAAGTGGCTGAGACAGGTGAGTTTGGTGGAGCAGAAGGGATTCGAACCCTCGACCTCTGCGTTGCGAACGCGGCGCTCTGCCAAACTGAGCTACTGCCCCACGCGTTGGATGCATATTAGGTAGCGACCTAGCGTCGTGTCAAATTTCACTATACCTACCCATCATCTCGCTTCTGACTTTCCATCATCTCGCTTCCTGATTTTCCATCATCTCGCTTCTGACTTTTCCTAGTCTTGGAGTTTTGGCCTTTGATCTCCCTGGGTCTTTAGTTCTGGACCTTCGGTTTTCCGGTCTTTGGTTTTGGGTCTTTGGGCTAACGTGCTGGTTGGGCGTCGATTAATTTAGGACTCCGCCTCTGTTCCGGTCATCGAGCGGTCCTGCGAATCAGCGAGTCAATCCTCTTGTTTGATCTTCTCGGTAGCATCGCGTATCGCGTCAACGAGTTTAACGACGTTCTTTCCCCCACCTTGCGCTAGATCTGCTTTCCCGCCTCCTCGGCCTTCAAGTAACTCACACGCCTCGCGCATCAACGCGTTCATATCACCCGGCGCGTCCGACGATCTTGCGAAGACAATCCTCGCTGCATCCTTATCTCTTGAACCAAGCAAAACCACTGTCTGCGGATGAGTAGTCATCGCAAGTGCGAGTCGTCTCAATGACTCAGCGTCACGGTCGTCGAAAACATGGGCCACGACTCTGACTCGGAGTGAATTTGGAGTAGTCGCCGCGAATAACTCCTCTGCTTCGACTCGAGCTGCCAGATCTTCCAGACTTCTCAAGCGGCGTTGCAGATCCTTGTTCTCTTCCAACAACTTTTCCGCGAGTGCAGGCGCATCATCGCGACCGCCGCTAAACAACGCGGCGATGGCCCGCGCACTCCGATTAGCGCGACGATAATCGTTGAGCGCTCGAATCCCCGCGACCCATTCGATGCGCGTCATTCCTTTCGCGCGTTCCCATGAACGGACCGCGATCATTCCCACCTCGCCCGTGCGGTACGCGTGTGTGCCTCCGCACGGTGTCAAATCAAAACCCTCGATCTCGATTAGACGCAACTCTCCATGGCGCACAGGATCTTTCCGCAGCGGGAGTTCAGCAGCTTGTTCTGAAGTCACCTGACGGATCGCAATCGGCCGGTCCTCCCAGATCACGTTGTTGGCAAGTTCCACGGCCCGCTCGATACGCTCGTTGGTAGGTTCAGAGAGTTCAACATCGATCTCACATGACTGGTCCATCACGCGAAAACTGTGAGTCGGAGCGCTGAAGAGCGTTACGAAAGCTTGAGAAAGGATGTGCTGTCCCGTGTGCTGTTGCATGTGGTCCAACCGCCGCAACCAATCGACACGGCCTTTTACGGTCGCACCTATTTCCGGAACGCGACCAAGTATCACGTGCCAAACGTTTTCCTTGTCGTCGGCTATACATTCGACGACTCGTTCGCCGTTAAGAGTTCCGGTGTCGCTGGGCTGACCTCCGCCGGTGGGATAAAAAGCGGTGCGATCGAGAGTGACAGCGGTCCAACCACTCACGCGTTCGCTTTTGTCCGTGACGATCGCTTCAAACTCGATCAAATGGGAGTCGGAATAGTAGAGACGTTCGGTCGAGGGCATGTGATGTTAATAATTGAAGTAACCCGCGCTTGCAAGGCGAAGAGGCAGTTCGACCAGATAGTTGGTCAAAGGAAAGTCTCACCTGCTGGAGTAAAGCAAGTCAGAAATAGAACAGATACAGCTATGTTAGAGTTTCCACCTATGAGAAGAACGTTTCCAAACGCCTGGTTCTTGTTCGTCTTCGTAATGCTGACCTTCTCGATCAGCGTTTCAGCTCAACAAGTACAACCTCTCAAATCGATCACATATCAGCTATCAATGTCTAAACCCACGTCGCATCTTTTCGAAGTTGCGATAGAGGTTGAACTGCCTGACGCCTCAAAATTGGCATCGTTGGATTTTCAGATGGCGAAGTGGTCGCCCGGGCGTTATGCCGTTTTTGATTTCGCCAAGAATGTGCAGCAGGTTTATGCCGCTTCAGGGATCTGTCCACGTAATACAGGAGAAGCCGAGCGAACGGTTTGTCGTCCTGTTCCTTTGCCTATTTCTCGATTTGATGATCAGACGTGGCGCGTCGAAACGAAAGGAAATGCCGCACTCACGCTGACTTACAAGGTGTTTGGAAACGATCTATCCGGAACCTTTTCCCAGTTGAATACGCGCCACGCTAACTTCAACGGCGGATCGATCTTCATGTACATCGTGGACCACAAACCTGATCCGGTGCGATTGGTGATCGATCCACCTGCCGGCTGGCGGATAGTCAATGGAAGGATGGACCAGCCAGACCAACGTGAATGGAAGTTTCCCAACTGGGACCTCTTGATCGACACGCCTACCGAGATCGGGAGGGATTGGACCCTGGATGAATTCCAGATTGACGGCAAGAGATATCGCGTCGTGATCCATTCGTTAGGAGCGGAGGGCGGAAGGCGCGCGAGCCTGGTTCGTGACATTGAAAAGATAGTTCGCGCCCAGGTCGCGATGTGGGGTGCACCGGAACTTGATTCGTACACGTTCTTGCTTCACTTCGCCGCAGATGATCGATCGGGTGATGGCATGGAACATTTGACGTCAACCCAAATCATCGAACCCGGCGAGTTGGCGGAACGAGATACCTACCAGAGTGTTCTGGGAACGGTGTCCCACGAGTTCTTTCATGTCTGGAATGTCAAAAGACTGCGTCCACTTGAACTTGGACCATGGGATTTCACTCGCCCATTGAAAACTCGCGCGCTCTGGATGGCCGAGGGGTTCACGAATTATTACGGCCACTTGATGCTGAAGAGGTCAGGACTTTGGAGTGAAGACCAATTTTTACAACGTGAGGCCGCGACAATTGGAGGCATCGAGAACGCACCGGGCAGTCGGTTGATGAGTGCGGACGAATCTTCGCTGTCGGCTCCTTTCATTGATGATGCTCCGCACGCTCAGCAAACCAACCTGGCGAACACTGCGATTAGTTATTACCCGAAAGGTGAGTTGATTGGACTCGTGCTCGACCTGATGATTCGTGGCAAGTCCGGCGGGCGTGCGTCTTTGGACGACGTGATGCGGAAAATGTATGACGACTTTTATCTGAAGAGTTCCAACAGCAGTTACTACCTTCGCGGTCGGGGATACACGACGGATGATCTGCTGCGTGTCTCTTCCGAAGTTGCCGGATTTGATCTGACTGACTTCTTTAAGCGGTACACACGAGATGTGGAGGTACTTCCTTACGAAGAGGCACTTGGATATGTAGGGTTGCGTCTGGTGCGAGAACAATCACGCGAGCCGTTCAACGCGGGAATAGCTCTGCAGTGGAACCGTCCTGATGAAGTGGTTGTTGAATTTGTGCGTCACGATTCGCCTGCAGAGGAAGCAGGACTGCAGCACGGGGACGAAATTGTGTCGATTGGCGGCCGGCGAGTTTCTCGAGACAACTGGTTGGAGCGACTGGGACGTTACAAGACTGGTGAGCGAGTGCCG
>DATBMP010000186.1:0-9347 GCA_036554845.1 Pyrinomonadaceae bacterium | reverse complement strand
GAGACGGGAGAGAGAAACCACTGGTTTGCAGAGCCCGAACCGGGGGCATAGCCCCGATGCAAGAGGCATGGCTACGGCGAGGCGGAGCCACGCCTCACATCCGGCGGCGAAGCCGAATCGGACCGCGCAGTGGAATTTTTGGTTTGAGTGGCGCCCGTTACGGCACGCCACGCCTCACATCCGGCGGCAAAGCCGAGAGCGATGGTGGCTGATCACGACAACACTGTCACTAACCCATCAAGATCGCCGTTGTTGCAGGTGAGAGTGAACTGGCGCAAGAGTTGTTCGAGTTGTTCAGGGGAAGTTGTAAAGCGAGGTTCACTTGAGCTGAGGTGACGTTTCGCACGCAGTAGCATCTGACGACAAGCTGCATTGTTGTTGGTAATGATTGACGCGATCTCTTCATAGTCATAGTCAAAAACTTCGCGCAACATAAGCACCAAACGCTCCTTCGGCGGCAATCTCTCCATTAACAATTGCAGCGCCGCCGTGATCGAGTCGAGCAAAGATTCCGATTCCTGAGGATCGCATGCCGCATTTGTCGCTGCTGGCTCATCTGTCAATGCTTCGAGACATTTCTCGTGACGCACACGCGCCGACTGCACATGATTGAGACAGAGGTTTCGCAGTATGGTCCACAGAAATGCTTTTGCGGATCTCACCTCTGTCAGATCCGTCTGTTGCCACCGCAAAAAAGTCTCCTGAAGCAGATCTTCGGCGTCCATGGCATTACCCAGGATCGAATAGGCCTGCCGGTACAGGTCCTCTCGGTGTTGCGCGAAGAGCTCCAAATGCGTCATAACAAGATCCCGTGTTCAAAAGGATCGATGCTTTTCACTGCGATGATACCAAGTATGGCAACCACTACGACCACCGCCCCGACAACGATCAAGACTTTGGCAGCCATGCTCATCCCGCGTCCACTGACTTTATTTACGTCCACGTAGGCAAGCTCAGTCTTTCTCCCTGACTTGTCTTCGGTGATCGTGAATCGTTCCGGGCCAGCCTCGTCGATACGACCTTTAAGTTCCTGACCGGTGTGTAACCTGATTCTTACACGCGATTTTTTGTTGCTGATCCGTTTGTTGATCTGTTGCTTGACCTTTTCAACCTTGGGATCGGTCGATTGTTCTTTCGGAGGTACGACGGGTGGCGTTGGTGCAATCGTCGGCGCCTGAGGTGTTGAGGTTGCTTCTGTTTGCAGCGGGGTTTGTGCCGCAACCAAACGAGATAAAGGCAGAAAGAGAAGTAAGAGCGTGAGAAGAGCTACCTTTCCTTTGTTCCTCATCCAGGACCTCCTCTTGAAGATGACCAATCACCCACTTGGGACGGATCCGAATGCAAACTGCGAAAAGCGTCTGTAAATACCCCGATGAAGCTCTTTTGAGCGCGCACTATATGCATTTGACCTGAGAAATGGGAAGTGTTGGACCAACCTACACTTCGGGATTCGTGCGGTATTCAGCTCAAAAGGGTTCTTATCTATAAAGACCGAGTAGGCAGGTGATTTGTGACACCCAGTTGCTTTTGGAGTGCAACCTTCAGGTTTGTGGGATCAGCAACACTAAAAGCTTGAACGCTGAACGAAGTATCGAGTTGTAGCGAACCAAGGCGGTGTCGCGCTGCGCTCGCCACCGCACTCCAAGTTAGCGTGTGAGGTGGCGGTACTTGATTCGATGCGGTTGTTCAGCTTCAGCCCCCAATCTTTCCTTGCGGTCCGCTTCATACTCTGAATAGTTCCCCTCAAACCACACCGCTTTACTATCTCCCTCAAACGCAAGAATGTGCGTGGCGATTCGATCCAGAAACCATCGATCGTGCGAGATCACGACCGCACAACCGGCGAAGTTTTCCAACGCCTCTTCCAACGCGCGCAACGTATTCACGTCAAGGTCGTTTGTTGGTTCATCCAGCAAAAGAACATTCGCACTCTCTTTCAACATTTTTGCGAGATGTACCCGGTTCCGTTCGCCACCGGACAGCATTCCGACTTTCTTTTGCTGATCAGATCCTGAAAAGTTAAATCGTGCCACGTACGCGCGTGAGTTCACTTCGCGTGATCCGAGTTTGAGCTGATCTGCTCCGCCAGTGATCTCTTCCCAGATCGACTTATCTGCATTCAAAGCGCGACTTTGATCCACATAGGCAAGCGCAACCGTCTCTCCTTTGCGAATCGTGCCTTTATCGGGTTTCTCCTGTTCCGTGATCATGCGGAAGAGCGTTGTCTTGCCGGCGCCGTTTGGACCAATGACCCCAACGATGCCGCCCGGTGGTAACTTGAAGGTCAAGTCCTCGACTAGCAAGCGATCTCCGTAAGCTTTCGCGACGCCATCCGCTTCAATCACCACGTTGCCGAGGCGTGGTCCAGGCGGTATGTGTATTTCGAGTTCGTCTCGACGTTTTTCTGATTCCTGGCCCAGCAGTTGTTCGTAAGCATTGATGCGAGCCTTGCCCTTGGCGCGACGTGCTTTCGGCGACATGCGAATCCACTCAAGCTCGCGTTGCAGCGTCTTCTGTCTTTCGCTTTCGGATTTTTCTTCGCGGCGCAATCGTTCCTGCTTCTGTTCCAGCCATGAAGTGTAATTTCCTTTCCAGGGAATTCCTTCGCCCCGATCGAGTTCGAGAATCCATCCCGCGACGTTGTCCAGAAAATATCGATCATGGGTCACTGCGATGATCGTGCCGGGATAATTCTGAAGATGATGCTCGAGCCACGCCACCGACTCGGCATCGAGATGGTTGGTTGGTTCGTCGAGTAGAAGGATGTCTGGCTTTTGCAGCAACAAACGACAGAGGGCCACGCGTCGGCGCTCGCCGCCGGAAAGAATTTTTACGGACGTGTCAGGTGGCGGGCACCGTAGCGCGTCCATCGCCATCTCCAAACGCGAGTCGAGATCCCACGCGTCCAGATGGTCCAGTTTTTCCTGAACCTGGCCCTGGCGCTCCAACAGCGCGTTCATCTCATCATCTGTCATCTCTTCACCAAACTTCGCATTGATCTCTTCGAACTCTTTGAGCAGGTTGACAGTCTCCTGCACAGCATCTTCGACTATTTCTCTGACAGTTCTTGAATCGTCGATGAGAGGTTCCTGTTCGAGAAATCCAATGGTGTGACCGGGAGAGAGAACGGTCTCGCCATTAAAGTCCTTATCGACGCCGGCAAGAATCCTGAGCAGCGATGACTTTCCGGATCCGTTTAGGCCGATGACGCCGATCTTGGCGCCGTAGAAGTAAGAGAGGTAGATATTTTTCAAGACAGGCTTCTTGTCGTAGAACTTGCTGACGCCGATCATTGAATAGATGACTTTATTAGGTTCAGTACTCATAAATGTTTCCAAGCAATCGCGACTCTGGCAGCGATCGACTGAAGAACTCCTTTTCCAAAATGATGGTCAGTTGTCAGTTTTGTAGTCACTGGCGCGTCGACGGCGGCAGCTTAGCCGCAACCTTGCGGAAAGGCTGTGCCTTACCGTCGACTCTCTAGTGCAATCAGGCTTAGCCTAATCGAGCCGCATCGCAGGCGCAGCCAAACGATGAAAACGCCTGAACGGTAAGGCAAAGCCTTACCGCAAGGGATGCGGCAAAGCCGCCGTCGACGGCACCAGCTGACTGCGCAACTGACCACTGACCACTAGCAACTGACCACTGACCATTAGCAACTGACCCCTGACAACTTACACTAACAACGACCACTGACAACTGACACTAACAACGACCACTGACAACTGACACTAACAACAGACCGCTGACAACTGACACTAACAACAGACCACTGACAACTGACACTAACAAACTAATGACAACTGACCAATCTACCGTCTTCTTTTCCCAGCCGCCGTCGCGAAAAGTGGAATCGCTCGGCCGTCTTCCAATCCTCGCCCCTCAACAATTCTGTTCACTTCAACCACAAACTGCCTTCGTCGTGTCACGCGCGCCAGCATTCTTCTGAACGTATCATCATCAACGCGCGAGACGTCTGCTCCACTTGACTGCAACTCAGCTCGCAAACGCGGCACCGTATTAGTTCCACGTCCATAAACATCCGGGTAGATATGCAGCACCCCACCTTCAACCACAAGCGTGTCATAGTTGATCACAGTCGGGACTGGTGGATCCAACTCCGCGACCAACACGCGCAGACCCGCCTTGGCACTCGCAATCCTTCTCCGACTCACTGGACCAGAACGAGCCGCCACAATCTTTTCAGTCAGATCAAATAGATCGGAACGCAGCATTCGGACACAACCATGCGAAACAAGGTTCCCCAGATCCCCTACCTTTGCGGCTTGATGAATAAGGTAGGAATCACCGAGCGGTATTTTAATTTTACCGAGTGGATTGCGAGGATTCCCGGCAGGAATCGTTTGACCTGATCGCACTCCTCGTTCGCGCACCCAAGAGCTGTAGGGCGGGATCCATGGTGGGTTCCAAATAATCTGCTTTGCTTCACGATCTCCGATGTAGATCGGATAGTCCTTCAAACCAACACCCACACGATAGGTTTTGATCTCCTTGCCGTTCTGCCAAAGCGTGAGCAGGAAGGACGGCACGTTTAGCGTGATGCGAATGTTTGGCTCACCGGGTTCCAGCTCTGCTCTCCGAATCAGACCTTTGGTGAACTTGTCTGAGCGCGCCGATTCGTGATGGTCGTAGATTGTCCCGGGCTCTTGAGCTTGCGCCGGGCCAACAGCTAGAGAGAGCCCAACTGCGATGGACAAAAGCAGACGCTGTGGACCTGACACGTTCACAATACTCCTCCCGCGAGAAGATCAATTTCACTCTTGTTAGGGGTTAAACGGGTGTCGGGATGTGTTGCTACGCTACTTCGGAAAAAGGTTTTTCGCAAGACACCTCCGTAACAGGAGGTACTTTCATTTCGTAGGGGCGGCACTCCGTGGCGTCCTCTTGAGTTCGGGCGCTGAACACGGGCGGTCACGGAGTGCCGCCCCTACGAAATGAAGACCTAACGTACAGTACTAATTTTTTTAGACGCTCAC
This sequence comes from Pyrinomonadaceae bacterium, assembly GCA_036554845.1. Lineage (GTDB taxonomy): Bacteria > Acidobacteriota > Blastocatellia > Pyrinomonadales > Pyrinomonadaceae > PSRF01. The sequence continues at coordinate 4,350 of DATBMP010000186.1, read as the reverse complement.
TGACCGCCCGTCATGTGCAAATGTAAGTTTGAGATTTATGCGACCACCTTGACGGAAGCTCGGCTTCGACAATTCGAGACTTCAAGGGCATGGGTCAGAACCAGGGTTCAGAGACGAAAAACAGACCGAGTTTCACAGACTTGTAACAGCCTAAAATCCATATTTACACCCTAACTTGGATCTGCTACTTTGTGCTCCCCCCTCCCACAAATGCGCCACGAACAGTGCCGCAAACGGATCAAGAGAGCCCAGTAAGTTGACGTATTCGCCGCTGTCTAAAGGGACAGTGGTCTCATCGATCTGGACCATCGTGACGTCGCTCTTGCTAATCACAAAGTGCGCCACTGGTTCTCGGCAATGGCATTAGGGCACTCTCACCTGATGATTAATCACAAGGTGGCTCACATTTTCGTACAGCGAGGTCTCCACCTGTGCGGCTAAACGGGCGAGTTCCTGCCTTAACCTCAACCAATTAGGAGGCACACATGACTCGTAAGATTTTCCTTCTTGCATTACTAGGCGCCCTGGTGGGCACCTTTCTTTTTCCTTTAACCAAGTCGGATGCAGCTCTCGAGCAAAAGGGAACCCGAAACGAACGGATATCGCCAAGAGACCGAGGACTGCCGAACTTCGATATCCGTCTCGAGGGAAAGGGTGAGTTTCAAGACTTCGATCTGACCTCGCAGAGCGGAAAAGAGAGAGCGCTTCGTAGCTCGGCTGCGAGTGCTAGATCCGCAGCATTGGATCAATTTCGCACGCGCATTAGCTCTGAAGCGGCCGAAAACCTGCGTGCGACAGCGAACGATACCGGATCGATCAAGAACCTTTTTATCGAAGGTGCCGCGCTGTCAGAACCACAATCCGACACTGCCGATAACATCGCCAGAGGTTTTCTCAATCAACACCCATCGCTCTTTGCCTTAACTTCAGCAGATGTGTCCGGCCTGCTACTGGACAATGAAGACAACGATCGCGGAACTGTCTTTCTAGACTATGTTCAAACCGTCGCTGGCATAAAAGTTTTTGAGGGCCAGGTTCAGGTGGTTGTGAATAAGCATGGCCAGGTGCTTTCAGTTCGCGAAGGCTTTTTGGTAGCTGATTCAGACATCAATCTCAAACCGACTTTGAGTGAAGCTAAAGGCATTGCCCAGGCATTTGCATATGCCGGGCGAGACGTCTTCCCATCGTTTGCTGAAACTTATGCACGGAGTTCATTGAGCGAGAAGTCTCGTTTTGCGAATCCGCTCCATCCCGGTTTGGAGGAAGTCCTTTCCGAATTGAACGTCGTTCGGGTCGGGGAAAAATCACGACTTGCCTGGCACGTTTATGCCGATGTTGGTCCTGATGAATGGTACGAAATCCTTGTTGATGCCCACACTGGAGAATTGCTTCTGCGCCACAACCTCTATGTGGACCAGGCGCAGGGAACCGTGTACATCGAAGCGCCGGATAAAGGTGCGCGTCAGCTGGTCTCTTTTGTTGGCGACACAACCATCAACACCTCGGCTGGTTGGATGGGGACTTCGACGGTAACCACCGGCAATAACGTCGAGGCATATCTCGATCGCGATGCCAACAATTCACCGGATAACACCAGCGGTTCAGGTCTCTCAGTGGGACATGCGTCTGCTCCGGATCAAAACTTCACCTTCCCGTTTTCAACGACGGTAGATCCGCGAACGCAGCAGGCCGCCGTTGTTACGAATCTCTTTTACTACAACAACATCATGCACGACTTTTCATATGGACTTGGCTTCACTGAGACGTCGCGCAACTTCCAGGTCAACAACTTCGGACGCGGCGGCATCGGAAACGATTCCGTTCGAGCTGAAGCGCAGGACGGCTCTGGGACGAACAACGCAAACTTCGCCACACCCCCCGACGGGTCTCGGCCTCGCATGCAACAGTATCTGTTCACTTCACCAAATCCCGATCGCGACAGTTCGATGGATGGTGATGTTGTGTTCCACGAGTACGGACACGGCATTTCAAATCGTCTAATCGGCAACGGCAGTACAGCCCTGAGCGGTACTCAATCCGGAGCCATGGGTGAAGGTTGGTCAGACTATTGGGCCATCACGATCAACGGCGATGGAGCAGTCGGCGAATACTCAACCGGGAACCCGAACGGCATTCGACGTGCGCCCTACAGCGTCCCGGCGGCGACAGTACACGATTCGTATGCCGATGTCGGTGCCGGCGGTTTCCAGGTCCACCGTGACGGTGAAGTCTGGGCCGCCACACTGTGGGATCTGCGTACCACCTTAGGCGCGGCCATCAGTGATCGAATCGTGCTGAATGGAATGAAGTTCACGCCGAATCGTCCATCGTTCCTCGCTGCTCGCGACGGTATCCTGCAAGCAGATCAGAACCTGAATGGTGGTGCGAACCGGTGTGCGATCTGGACCGTCTTTGCTCGACACGGAATGGGTGTTTCGGCCGTTGGTAACGACGGGACGACGCACGTTGCGGCTTCGGATGTGCCAGCTGAGTGCGGTGGCAACCCATGTGCGACTGCTTCGATCAATCCTACCAGTGCGAGCTATGCCGCTGCGGGAGGAACAGGAACGGTTACGGTAACCGCCAATGCCGCTTGTAACTGGACCGCAGTGAGTAACTCTTCATTCATCACCATCACCGGAGGCAGCAGCGGATCGGGTAACGGCACCGTTACTTATTCAGTCGCTGCCAATGGAGGGACCACTTCCCGAAACGGAACCCTGACGATTGCCGGTCGGTCTTTCACCGTCAATCAGGCCGGTACCGGAGGAGGTGGTTGCAGTGCGCTCGTCACAAACACGGGATTTGAAACCGGCACAGCCCCGTGGGTTCTTAGTGGTCAGGTGGTGCGCAGCACGGGCGCGTTTCCGCATAGCGGTAGTGCGTACATGATTCTCGGTGGAGTTAACAGCCGCACGGGCACTCTGTATCACACAGTGACGATACCAGCAGGTTGTTCACCGAATCTGAACTTCTGGCTGAACATCACTACTAGTGAAGCAGCCGGTGCATCGATCTTCGACCGACTGTTTATCGAAGTACGAAGTTCAACGGGAACTTTGCTGGGCACGCTGGCGACATTCAGCAACCAGAATTCGGGAACGGCTGGTGTGTACGTTCTGAGGGGACCATATAACCTGAGTTCATGGGCTGGACAGACTGTGAGGATTCAGTTCCGTGGTACAACCGACATTACGCTACCAACCTCGTTCAGAGTGGATGATGTGACGGTGCAGTAATCCAGGTAGTTTGGTTTGAAGTGAGGTATAGGGCCTGTATTACTTATAGGCCCTATATCTTTTTTATTCTTTAACCGGTAACCCTTCCAACCTCATTATGTGGAGCGCGTTCGTTGTCGGGCATGGTCCAGGCCGCAGCTTGTAATCAAATACCATCTTTCCTTCCTGTACTTCTTCGCGAAAATGGAAGTTTGCGACCCCTTTAATTTCATCGGCGAGTTTCACCAACTCGAGATCATGAGTCGCAACCAGACCTAACGCGTTTCGTTCAGTCAACGCGCGAATGTAAGAACGGCTGCCAATCAGACGTTCACGGCTGTTCGTCCCACGAAAGATCTCATCAATCAAAAAAAGTACTGCTCGCGGATCGGCGACTTCGGTTGCCGCAAGCAACGCCTGCAATCGTTTAACTTCGGCGTAAAAGTAGGAAAGACCATCCTGGACCGAGTCGCTCACCTTGATACAAGTAAAGATGCGAAACAGCGATGTCTGCATTCGACTCGCGTTTACGGGCGCACCGGCGTAAGCCAGGCAAAGGTTGACGCCGACGGTCCTGAGAAAGGTGCTTTTCCCCGCCATGTTCGAGCCCGTAAGAATCACAACCTTCTGTGCCCGGTCCAACTGAAAGTCGTTGCAGATTTTGTTCTCGCGTTTCAGTAAAGGGTGGCCCAATGAGTTAGCAGTGAAGTCTTGCGACTCTTGATCAAGGATCTGCGGAAATACGTAATCCGGATTCAGATAAGCAAAGTTGGCCAGCGAATTGAGTGCCTCGAGTTCATACCATGCGTCTAACCATCGCGGCAGCAGGTGGGCCAACTCCTTCCTGACCAATTCCAGTCGATGAGTGAAGATGAAGTCCCACGGAACTAAGGCGTGGGCCAACAACCAGAGCAGCGCGTTCGTTCTGAGACCGAGTGCCGCTGCCAGACCTTCCAACTTTCGCATTTCGGCAGATGGACGTCTCTTCTTGTCCAGAAACGGGGCACAGATTCTCTCGAGTCCTGGGGTAGTTCTGTAACTTCGTCTTTCCAGGTATTGAAAGACTGCGGTGAAGCGACTGAGAGCACGTTCAAGTTCCTGCAACTCGTTCCACGCGGTTGCAATGCGCGGT
>DATBMP010000183.1:0-11756 GCA_036554845.1 Pyrinomonadaceae bacterium | reverse complement strand
TTGATAGGTTTTGCCGAGGCGTGCCTGGTATGAATGACAGCCAGGATCGTGGTGCGCGTCATGATCGCCAACCAGGGCATAGAACGGCATCTTCAATTTGCTGGTCACGTCTTTGAAGAGTTGCCATTCATGGTCACGCGCATGCTGAACGTTGTCACCGGCGAATTGAACAAAGTCTGGTTTGATCAGTTCATTGACTTCTTCGGTCATCCAAAGCGCCGTCTCGTAGTTTGGACGGTCGGGAAATTCAAGATGGAGATCTCCGGGCCACACAAAGACGACAGGTTCTGGGCTCATGATCGTTATTCTCCTGGAGGTAATTTGGTTTTGGGTCTTGGGACTTGGGACTTGGGACTTTGGTCTTGGGACTTTGGTCTTGGGACTTTGGTTTTAGCACTTGGTTATGAATGTCGCGTAGCGACCTCCTGAACTTAGCCCAGCCTTTCAAGGCTGGGTGATGGGGTGGCGGAGAGTTGTGTCGCGTAGCGACTCGCGAATTGGAGCGATCCCTCGCAGTTCGATTAGGTCTCAGTCGTCGCTCCGCGACGCAATCCAAGCGAAACCGTCCCCCGGCCTTGAAAGGCCGGGCTAAGTTCATAAAAGTCGCTACGCGACAACAAATTACCAAATCAAAGACCCCAAGACCCAAAACCAAAGACCCAAACCCAAAACCCAAAACCAAAGACCTAAAGACCAAAGACCAAAGACCCAAAGCCTATTCAGCCTCAGCACTTCTCACCAGTTCCGAAAACACACCATTGTTTTGAACCAGATCGTCGAACGTGCCCTGTTCAACGACGCGGCCTTGATCAAAGACAAAGATGCAATCCGTTTGGTTAAGGGTGGTGAGGCGGTGCGCCACCATGATCACAGTGTGCGATTGTCGCGCGTGATCAATTGCGGCCCGCACACGGCGTTCACTGATGTTATCGAGTGCCGATGTTCCTTCATCGAGAATCAACACCGGCGGGTTCTGCAAAAACATTCGTGCGAGTGCGATTCGCTGTCGTTGTCCGCCAGAAAGGTTGCCACCACGTTCGGTCAACAACGTCTCGTAACCGCGCGTCATCTGTAGGATCTCGTCGTGAATGTGTGCCTGGCGCGCCGCCTCTTCGATCTGTTCCTGCGTGGCAGAGCCACAGCCGTATCCGATGTTTTCAGCAACAGTACCGGAAAAAACAAACGGCACCTGACTGACATAGCCGATGCTTTTGCCAATGTCTTCGCGAGACAACACGCCGATGGGTACACCGCCAACCAGGACTTCCCCGGCCGCCGGATGAATCAAACGCAGCACGCATCGCAGCCAGGTAGATTTTCCCGAACCTGAGCGACCAGCGATGCCGATAGTTTGGCCCTGAAGTATCTTCATCGTCAGGCCATCCAGAACACGTCGCTTGGTCCCTTCGGGAGTTGAATACTCGACCACCAGGTTTTGACACTCGAGCAGTGGGAGGCTGCCATCGAGACGCGGTGGCCTCATCGTGACCACACCGTATGACTGGTCCAATGGTTGATTCAACATGTTCAGCAGCACACTCACCTGAATACTGCTGTCGTAAGTCTCATCCAGAATGCGGTGCACCTCTTTCAGCGGCCGCATGATGTTGAGAAAAAGGATTGAGAAGGTAAGAACTTTTCCGAAAGGAATCTGTCCATATGCAGCGAGAACAATGGCGAAGCCGATGATGATGACGTGGAAGACCCCTTCATTGATCGCTTTCAGCCAATCAAAACGGGCCATCGCGAAACCGTGTTTCATCTCACGGGCACTGCGAGATTCCGCTGCGTTTTGCACCCGGGCTACTTCCAATGGGTAGGTGTTCGCGGCACGGATGTATTCGAGTCCGCCGAGTTGCTCGACAACAGTTCCATCGAGTTGCTCCTTCGCATGCAGCAATGAGGCGCGAATACCTTTCTGTGATGTCACCTGCCAGATCGTGATCAGGATCGACAAGGGAACGACGCAAAGCATTACGAGGCCAACACGCCACTCCTGTTGAATACCAGCGGCCAATGCAAAACCCGCCGTCAGGATCGCTGGTACGAAGTCGCTAAAGCTGACACGCAGGAACTTGCCAAAGCCTTCGACACTTCGCGAGATGCGACCATGCAGTGATCCAACACGTTCTCGCGCCAGTGCGCCCAGGTCCACCTTCAACAGATGGCTGACAAGACGCACGGTCATCTTTCGTTCGATGCGGGTAGTTGTGCGAGTAACGATCCAACGACGCAGCAGTTGAAGAGATTCTTTTAGGATGTAGGCCCCGGCCAGGATTGCCAGAGCAATAACAACGAATCTGGTCCACTCGGAAGGAGGCCGGCCGGCAAAACCCGACACGCGATCGAAGAGTCTTCCGATCAGTAGCGCGATGCCTGTTTCAACGGCGGCGACAATCGCCATGATCACGACGCCCGCAGCGAAGCCCAATTTGTCTTCGCGTGATACGAGCCGCCAGATCTGTTTGCGATTCGTCCAGACGCTGCCGACATCGCCCATGAACGACCGCTCTTCTTTAGGCATGAGTTAGTTCAACGTACGACTGAAAAATAGACGGCGTAAAAGAGAAGCATGAACAGCGAGAACGGCAAGCCAAAAGCAAGATAGCGCCTGAAGGTAATTGCGTGTTCCGGATCCTTAAATCGTTGACTCTCTTCTGCCAGGATGATGCCTGCTGAAGCGGCCGTAACCAGGGAGCTGCTTCCAGCGCAGATGCCACCACCCAATGCCCACGCTGCCGCATGTGAGGCATCTAGTTGGTGAATCGGCTGCGAGACGGCAGTGGCCCATGATGCAGCTTCGGTGAACATCGTGCCGAAGTAACCAGTGACAGCAATGACCCAGGGCGCGGCTTGTGCGTGAATCAGTTGTTGATAGAGCGTGGCCCCAATCCACGAATTTGAAACACAACCAGCCAGTACAAAGATTGCGGCGAATGCCAGGTATACATCGAATCCCAGCGATGTCAGTGTGTGGTACCGGTCGCGTCTTCGCTCGAGCAAAACTGCGACGACAATTGTGAATGCGCCGATCGCGATTGCCAGGGTGGTAAAAACAACGTGAAGCACGATGAAGAAGACGAGCATCACGATGCCGATGATCAGCAGGCGCCGATCGATGGCTAGATCGGCTTTTGCTTTCTTCCAATCAGCGGCAGTTTGCGCGACCTGCAATGTGTAGAAAGGAACTGCGGTGGTACCAGCTTGTCTGCTGCGGCGACTGATGCCACGTTGCGTGAGAAGCGTAGCCACTATCACCAGTACCAGCATTACGATCATGTTCGCGGGCATTACCTCGCGCATAAAGTCGCCCGCATTCAGACCCCATGTAGCTGATTCAATAATGTTTGGAGTGTCGCCCCAGCGGGTAGAAAACCCACCGAGGTTGCTGGCGATCAATGCCGCTGACAAAATCCAGCGCGAAGGAACGTGATACGACGCGCACAGTCGAATGATGACCGGCGTCATGATCAGGATCGAAGTGACGTTATGCATCAAACCCGCGGTGACGTACGTAGCGACAAGCAATATCGTCACCAGCAGCGGAGTCGTCATGCGTGGATAACGCAATCTGATCTTGCCCAGTTGATGGCCAAGCCAGGCCGCCACCCACTTGAATCCTTGCGAGCGCTCAATCATGTGCGCGGGGATCGCAACGGCAGTAAACAAGACCGTGATGTCTGCGTAATGTGAAAATCCATTACGGAGAATCTGCGGTGCAACCTCCCATTGCATTAACAGGAAGGTGAGACTGACGAGCGTCATTGCGAGAGGCAACGGCACCTCGTACTTGGTCATGGCAAAGAACGCGGCGAATAGCAGTACCAGCATTAAGACGCCGGCGGGCCACGTCATTTGCCATCCTGAGCCGAGAGGTGGAGCAGTAGCGGTTGGCTCTGTCGCGGCCAGTACAGACGTGGACCACACAAAAAGCAGAGCCAAAACGCCAATCGTCGGGGGGAGGCGCAATTTGGATGTCATATGAATGAAACGTCGTTCGTCGGATGAAGTTGAACGTCTTTGGGATTTTGATGGGGCCGCAGGTGAGCAATCAGGCGCATACCAACGGGCAGCATTTTTGGTTCAAGGACATCGGCTACGGCAACGTCCGCGTACAGATCGTTGCCCTTTCGAAAAGCCTCGAAGACCAGGACCTGCATCTGTTGCGCAGCCGCGCGGCAAGCACGTGCTCCTTTGATCGCACGCTCAGAGTATTCCTGGCCGGACCCGTGGATAGTGATCTCGTCGGGTTGAAAAAACGTAACGTCAGCCACCGGTAAGAAAAGTTCCGGCAGATGGTGTGGGAGCGGAAGCACGAGCCCTACTTTTTGACCGCGACAGCCAGCGAGTAGATCGCTGTTCTGTTTATAAGCCTTCAAGCGCAAGTGCACGCTGATCGCGTCGAATGCCAAATCGAGCGGAATGCCTTCGGCTTCAAGAACACGAAGCCGTTCTTCCGCCTCGGGCGCCCCGTACTGGGTAGCGTACTTGAGCAGATCTGCGGTGGTTCGTGCCTTACCTGTTTCGATCAGAAGTTGTAAGACTTCGAGTAACCCAGTTTCGTCTTTTCCAGGTGTGTTTTTCTCGGTGGGTGTTGGTTCACTCATAAAAAGTTGGCGAACATTAGCCGCAAGCTAGAGATGCGTCAAGATTTTCAACTGTAAATTTTCAACCACTCGTTGGAGCTCGATCCTGAAGAGAAAAATCGAGGAAACCTTCAACGAAGCCATCGATGCGAATACGTTGTCCATTTCTTATTACTTCCAGCAAGCCACCTTTGAAATCCCTGAGCGCCCATCCGTAAGAACTGGTGACCGGAATTCCGTTCGCAGCGACCAGCTGATCCCCAACCTTTAACTCAGCCAGCTTTGGTTGGTCGGCTGAAGGAGAAACCTGCGTGATGATTACTTGCACCGTTGGAACGATAGTTAAGTCAGATCGCCGGTGGATTACTGTTTGAATCTGGCCGCCGAGGAACTTCGCCTCGAGCGTGTTATACCCGACGATACTTTCGTCGAACCCTTTTTCAAAAATTCGCACGTGTTGGCCATTCCAATCGAGGTTCTCTTCCGAGTAGGCGTAGTTTCCACCAGCGGCAACTGAGATGGGATTGCGATTGCTGTCCAGTACTTGCCGAACTCGACGAACGCGTTTTCCGTTTGCGTTCCACTCTGTATCGATGCGCAAGATTGGGCCACCAAAGGGAACCACCGGGTCGGCGGCAGTTCGCCAGTCTGAAATTACTCGACCGTTCTCATCGTAAAGTGCTTCAGACTCTACGACCATTAATCCCGCATTCAAGGCGAGATTGCCCTGAGCATCTTCCCAACGTGAGACGGCACGTCTAAGACGACCTTCAGTGTCGTATTCGGGTTCGCTGACGTATTGGTAGTAACCGTATTGAGCAGGGTCGTGTTCAACCAATGATTGGCGATCGATCAGGCCGTTGTTATCGAATTCAGTGACCAGCCTGTGGTAGCCGGCCTTGCAGTAAGCCTTGTTACCAGCAGGATCAAAGTAAGTTTCTTCAACGCGAAGTCCCTCGGCGGTAGGCGTGTAGTTTTGCCGTTTGATGGCATAACCTCTTTCATTCACCAACGCCTGTCCGTTGCTGTCCAGGGTTTTCTCTTCAACTACATTTCCTTTTTCATCATGACGTAAAGCACTTCTCCATGGTGAAGCGCCTACGATATTTAGCTCGTTCGTGTAGCCGAATTCGTCGTACGCGATGTTTGTTTGACTCAGTTGGTTCAGGGCGCCGTTCGCATCTGCTTTGAAGTACGTAAGCTGTGTTGCTTCACCGCGTTCGTTGCGTTTGATCTCCTGGACGGACCATTTGGCTTTTTCGTCTCGGACCACCTGACCATCGCTTCCCAGGTTTGAGATTCGACGAGTATTGCGGTCGCTGTCGTATTCCACTTTTACTGCGGCGATCCCATTCCAGGGTGCGGGCTGTCCATTGGCATCGATGAACGTGTGCTGGGTTTCGTCCCCCCACGTGGTAGCGATTCCAAATTGTCCGACACGATTTGCCGCTGGCTTACCATCTGGTCCCAGGTTTGTTACTCGAACGACCCGACCAAGTTCGTCGCGGTCAAGCTTGTAACCGTACACGCCTTCACCATTCGGCGCCTCTTTACTGTTGGCATTGAAGAACCGGATTTTCGAGTATCTGCCGCGTTCGTCGACTTCAAACTCCATCTGCGCAGCCGCGTTGGTGTTTGAAGAAGCAAATCCTCTCGCGTTGGCGAAACGAGCACGAACGTTGCTGCCTGACGAGGCGACCGCATCGTAAATGATGCGCCAGTTCACCTGGTTATTTCGATCGCGGCTGATTGCCTCTCGCACAGTGCTGCCATCGAAAGACAGTTCGAGTGTTGTGGTTTCCGGTATGCGCTCTTCATTTGGTTGAGAGCCCAGCAGATTTTCCGCGTAGATGGGAAATAAGTCTGTAAGTCCGATCGAACGAAGCACCGCGGGATAGCCACGTGCGTTGAGTATCTCGAGTTTCGCAATCGGGCCCAGTCGGCCACGACGTGTCAACCGGACGTATGCAGGTGAACGTGATGCGGTTTGCTCGTTGATCGTCTCAACCGATTCCAATCCGCCTTTCACCCAGTCCAACCGTTTCGCATAACCGACATACGGACGTTGATAAAGATCCCAACGGGCAACGAGTGCCAGTGCAGTGACGAACAAAACCACTGCGGTAGTAGCGGCGAGAAACTTCCACGGATGCCGACGTACCCACCTGATGCTGTAGCCAACCGTGCTTGGTGGCTTTGCGAGGATAGCCTCGTCATCAAGGAAGCGTCGTAAATCTTCTGCAAAGGCGCCGGCACTTTGGTAACGATTGCGCGGTTCCTTCTCGAGACACTTCATGCAGATAGTCTCGAGATCGCGGGGAATCTCCGGGCGGTGAAACGCTGGTGAAACAGGATCTTCGGTAAGTACGCGAACGATGATTGGATCACTGCTGTCTTCAGGGAGGAAGGGAGGCCGGCCCGCCAGCATTTCGTAGAGGATGGCCCCCAACGCATAGACATCGGCGGTTGGTCCAACATGGCGGCTGTCGCCTCGCGCTTGTTCCGGAGCCATGTAGGTTGGAGTGCCGATTACCGCGCCGGTTCGCGTGAGTTTACTATCGGCATTGAGACGTTTTGCGATGCCAAAATCAGCGACCTTCGGAATGCGATCGAGGTCGAGCAGGACGTTGGCCGGCTTCATGTCACGATGGACCACGCCGTTCTGATGGGCGAAGTGCAATGCGCGCGCGACGCTGATTAAAAGGCGCGCCGCGTCCTCAGGTAAAGGCAAATCTTTCCGCAACACGTCGGCGAGCGAGCCACCTTCGACGTATTCCATTGAGAAGAAGGGAACACCTTCATGATCACCGACTTCGTAGATGTGAGCGATGTTGGTGTGCGTGAGTCCGGCTGCAGTCTCGGCCTCTTCCTGAAAGCGCCGCAGCTCCTCTGGACCAAAGTGGCCCGTGAGCATCTTCAATGCGACGCGACGTTTCAGTTCAACCTGCCGGGCGAGATAGACCACGCCCATTCCGCCTCGGCCGAGTTCACCTTCAATTTCATAGCCACCGAATACTTTTATCGGGGCGGGTCGTGGGGGAGCGGGTCGGGGAGAAAGTGGGCGTGTCTCCTCTTCCGTTGTTGTCGGTGGTAACTTCATGAATTCAACGCGCGGGGTTTCACGCGCACTGACAAGATGATGACAAAAAGCAAAACAATAACGGCGAACTAACTCGCAATACGGGACCCGTATCGAGTCATCAAACTCTTAAACACGGCAATAAGGGCCGTCTTTAAGAACTCAAAGTAAAAAATTCTGAAATGATTGGTGGAGCCGGGGAGATTGAAACTCTGACAAGTGGCGGAGGTTCTGGGCTCTCCCGCTGGGTATGGCCCCGATAACTGAAGATGTTCAACCGTAATCGTGACGCAGACTAGCCCAGCGTTCAGAACGGAGTCAAGCAAACGGAGCGCGGGCGTCTCGCCCGCAACGGAGCGCGGGCGTCTCGCCCGCAGTTATCGAGAACGTGCGCTTTACGGGGGAGGCGGGCGAGACGCCCGCGCTCCGTACCGTCTTGTTATAGAGAGTCGGGGAAGTTGAAGCCCCGGGGTTTTGTTTGTTAAACGCTATGGGCCGCAGTCCTGGTTGGTTCGCGTTACGATCGAGCTGAACCGCTCTTGATACTCACGCGAAGTAATGAACGCGCAGATCATTCCGGTGTAGTTATTCGGCGAGCGGTTGTTAATGACGTCAAGCCAGAAAGCGTAGCCCGCCGGATCTGGATCACGTCGGAGATAACCAAAGTACTGCATGAGCACAAACGAGGGATTGAATTCTCGCTGCTTGAACTCAGCAATATCAATGACGTCCAGAAGGACCTGGGCCCTTGTCTTAGTGCCGTTCATGAGCGCGTCGATTGCCTGCTGCCGTTGCACGGGATTGTTCATCAACAAAGCGGTGTCGAATAGCTTATTGACAAACTGCGCCGCGGTCATTGAGTCGGGATAGGCAGCTTTGAACTCTGGCCGTAACACGAAGCGGTTGGCATATGCTTGCGTGGTTGCCGGTAGTTGTGGGCCATCTACCATCTGCGTTCGATCGATCATGAACTCCGGATACTCTGGATGCTGACCGTACGATGCTTTGTAGAGGCGATAGACTACCGAGCCAGTCCTCTGGAACTCCAACTCCACAAAGAACGCACCGCTCACTCCAATGCGTCGTCTGTTGATGCACGCGATATCGTTGCCGCACAACTCGATTTGATTGGTCCAGTAATCCAGACCACCGGCGTCTGGCGTACGGTTCAAGAAATCGATGTAGTGCTGATTGACGAAGTATCGCGCGTCGTTGATGGGTGTGGTACTCGGAGGCGCCATGTCATTGTCAAGAATCATGATGGTTGCTTGGGCTGGTGACCCGAGCGTAACCGCGCCTGGAGCCGATGGGCTGGCAGGATTGTGTAACGACACGGTAAACGTCTCGTTGCCTTCAACGTATACGTCATCCGTGTTCAGAATGGTAAAGGTCTTGCTCGTTTCACCCGGCGCGAAGGTTAGGGTGCCACCCGCCGTAGCGAAGTCGCAGCGCTGGTTCGCACCACCCGTCGGCATTTCGCATGGCTGAGGTGTGGAGCTGTCGTCGGTTGAGAAGTCAGCACTTACCGCAGTTGAAGTATCGCCTGTGCGAGTGACTGTGATTACCAGACTGTTAGTACCTTCGGCGAGCTGATAGTTAGCTGCGCTGAATTGCAACGAAGCTGGCGGTGGTAACGGGTCATTAACCGTGAAGGTAAGGACGTTCGACAAGCCTCCGCCAGGCGCCGGATTAAATACAGTGACATTGTGCGTGCCGGCGGCATTGATGTCGGCAGCACCGATCTGCGCGGTCAGCTTCGACGAACTCAGGAAGGTGGTCGCACGATCAGCACCATCCCACCTCACTACTGCTCCATTAACAAAGTCTGACCCATTAATGGTTAACGTGAATGATGCTCCGCCAGCGGTGGTGGTCGTCGGCGATAGCGTGCTGAGCACCGGCACTGGATTGGGCGCGATGACCTGGAAGTCGATCACGTTGGAATCGCCTCCACCTGGTGGTGGCGTTGTAACCGAAACCTGGAACGTTCCGGCTGTGGCAATGTCCGCGGCGGAAATTTGCGCGGTCAGTTGATTGGCTCCGACGAAAGTAGTTGATCTCGCCGCGCCATTCCACTTAACCACGGAACTGTTGATGAAGTTGCTGCCGTTAACCGTCAGGGTGAATGCAGCACCACCGGCATTCGCGTTGGTTGGTGAAACCGAAGTGATTAACGGCACCGAGCTGGAAGCCAGGATCGAGAAGGTTGAACCTGACGACGTTCCACCTCCCGGCGCTGGGTTCGTTACGGTGACGGTTACTGTCCCTTGGGACAGAACGTCAGCAGCACTGATCTGTGCTGTCAGCTGGGTGGCGCTCACAAAAGTGGTCGTGCGATTTGCGCCATTCCATTTGACTACAGAGGTGCTCACGAAATTGGTGCCGTTGACGGTTAATGTGAATGCTGGATCTCCGGCTACTACGTTACTTGGAGACAAGCTGGCAATGGTAGGCGATGGGTTGTCGATAGCGAGATCAAGGCTATTCGACGCACCGCCACCAGGTGCCGGATTGAAGACAGTGATACCGGCGGTTCCGGCAGTCTGAATGTCAGCAGCAGTTATTTGTGCTGTCAGTTGCGTGGCACTGACGAACGTTGTGGTGCGGTTGCTGCCTCCCACGCGCACGATCGAGCCGTTGATGAAGTTAGTACCGTTGACCGTGAGCGTGAAGGCAGCGCCTCCGACGATCACTGAGGTTGGAGCAATGCTGCCGAGTGTCGGCACGTTGTTGTTGATGGTGAAAGTAGCCGCAGCAGAGAGACCACCACCGGGCGTCGGATTGAAGACCGTGACGTTGGCGGTGCCGGCTGATTGAATATCAGCCGCCGTGATCTGGGCCGTCAGTTGTGAACCGCTGACGAAGGAAGTAGTGCGATCGGCACCGTTCCAACGAACCACGGAACCATTGACGAAGTTGCTGCCATTGACTGTCAGAGCGAAGGCTGCGCCACCGGCCAGGGTGTTATCGGGCGCGAGCGTGGTGATGTCAGCGATCGGATTGTTGACGTTGAAGTTGACGGCATTGGAGAGTCCGCCGCCAGGAGCTGGATTGCTGACGGTGACGGGGAAAGCCCCGGCCGTGGCGACATCAGCCGCGGCAATCTGCGCCGTCAGTTGATTGGCGTTGACAAAGCTGGTGGTGCGATCACTGCCATTCCATTTGACCACCGCACCGCTGATGAAGTTGCTGCCGTTGACGGTCAGTGTAAAGCCCGCCGCGCCGGCCTGAACGCTGGTTGGTGCCAGAGTAGTAATCACCGGAGCGGGATTGTTCACATTAAGAGTGAATTGATTGGACAAGCCACCCGCCGGCGCCGGATTGAAGACCGTGATCGTGAGCGCACCTGAAGTGGCAATGTCGGCCGCCGGGATCTGGGCTGACAGTTGGGTGGAGTTGCCAAAGGTAGTGACGCGATCGCTGCCATTAAGTCTCACCACCGAACCGCTAATGAAGTTGCTGCCATTGACGGTCAGGGTGAAAGCAGCGCCCCCCGCAGTCACGTTAGCTGGATTGAGTCCAGTGATCACAGGTACCGGATTGGGTCCAATCACATTAAAGTTCAGGGCATTGGACGAACCGCCACCCGGAGTCGGGTTCAGCACCGTGATCTGGAAGGTGCCGGCAGTGAGCAGATCAGCCGCCGTGATTCCCGCCGTCAGTTGAGTGCCACTGACAAAGGTGGTGACACGCGGACTACCTTCGAACCTGACCACAGCACCAGTAACGAAGTTGCTGCCGTTGACTGTCAGGGTAAAGGCAGGATCGCCGGCCACGGCACTGTTGGCAGAAAGTGTGCTGAGTGTCGGGGTCGGATTGTTGACGGTGAAATTGAGTGCAGTGGAAGTACCACCACCTGGAGCTGGATTGCTAACTGTGACGGGGAAGGTCCCGGCCGTAGTCAGATCAGCAGCCAGGATCTGGGCTGTTAGTTGGGTCGCACTGACAAAGGTGGTGGCCCGGTCTGAGCCGTTGAACTTGACCACCGCGCCATTCACAAACTGAGCACCATCAACCGTCAGGGTAAAGGCTGCACCATTCAGGTTGCCGCTGGACGGTGACAGCGTGGTGATAGTCGGGGCCGGGTTAGT
>DATBMP010000182.1:0-3014 GCA_036554845.1 Pyrinomonadaceae bacterium | reverse complement strand
TTCACTTCAGGGGTGATGCGTGGTCCTGCCTCCTGACGCCGCACTTCACGCGCATCGTCGCGCGTCAAACCTCTCGAAGCAATCTGATTTGCTAAACGACGCATCGCTTCATCGTCGGGTTGACGATAGATCTGCAACAGTACCGACTTAGCAGAAATGTCTGCCTGCCGGCAGATCTCGCGCACATCGGGTGGGATTCCGGCGATTGAAAGTGCTTCTGTCACGGTGCTGCGACTCTTTCCAACCTTACGAGCAACTTCATCGTGCGTGTAGCCGAAACGCTCGCACAACGCCGAGAGTCCATCCGCCTCTTCCCACACAGTGAGGTCTTTACGCTGCATGTTCTCGATGAGTGCAATCTCCGCGACTGTGCCGGCGTCAACCTCCATCTCAACGCAAGGCAGTTCGGTGAGTCCCGCCTGACGCGCTGCCCGGTAACGTCGTTCCCCCGCGATGATCATCCACCGTCCCGTTTCTTTTGACGGTCTCACCAACAACGGTTCGAGCACGCCTTTTTCGGCGATCGAAGCCGTGAGTTCGCTCAGATCACCAAACTCCGTGCGTGGCTGTTCGGGGTTCGGATCAATCTTGTCGATTGGGATCATCCGGCCCACAGGCGCCGGGGCTTGCTGTGAAAGTTCTTCCACATAGTGCGCGTCGTGGCGCATTTGCAGACCGGTTGGCAGTCCCCTTTTAGACACGGCTCATTACCTCTTCACAAAGTTTTGCATATTCACTCGCCCCTGATGAGTTGGGCGCAAAGCTAAAGATCGATTCTTTATACGCCGGAGACTCTTCCAGCCTGACACTCTTGGTAATCACGGTGTCAAAGAGTTTAGGACCAAAGACCCTGCGGATTTGTTCGTGTACTTCACGCGCAAGGGTGGTTCGTTTGTCATGCAGAGTTACCAAGACACCGAGCAACTGCAGATTCGGATTAGGTCGTGCCTTTACTTTCTCAATCGTCTCGAGCAGATCATCGGTCCCTTCAAGCGCAAAGTAAGACGACTGGATTGGTACCAAGACATGCGTCGCGGCAACCAGGGCGTTGACTGTAATCAACCCCAGGGTCGGGGGCGTGTCGATCACGATTACTGAATATTCTTTCCGGAATGGCTCGAGCCGATCCTTAAGACGAAAGGGCGCGTCAAAATCGCCGATCAGTTTGGATTCCAATTTTGCCAGGCTAATTCGAGCGGGAATGATATCGAGATTCTCGACCGGACTCTTGTAAACAGATTCCAGGACCGGCGCGACGCCGTCCATCATCAGTTCATAAGCCGATCGTTCAACGGTCAACGGATCGAGAAACGAGATAGAACTATTCGCTTGTGGATCTAAATCAAGAAGAAGGACACGTTTTCCGAGCCTTGCAAAAGCGGCGGCCAGATTAATAGCAGTAGTGGTTTTTCCTACACCACCTTTTTGATTTGCGATCGCAATTACCATTTGCGGCACTGGATCAATTTTCTGCTTCGGTCCGAATGATCTGAGAGATCGAAAAGACTTTTTAGAAGGTCGGGATTTGGATTCGTTCCTTGCACGTTTCACATCGGCAAGTCGCCCGCTTCGCCGATGACGTCGGGCCACTCTTCCTCGCTCAGCGGCGAGTCTTCCGTCCCCTCGTCTTCCGTCGGGACGGTATTTCTGGACGCCTTGATAACCTCCATGTCAACGTAGATTGGGCAGTCTGCGCGTAAGGCCAAGGCGATTGCGTCCGAGGGGCGTGAATCAAGGACCATCGTGTTGCCATCGCTGGTCCGCATTTCAATGACCGCAAAGAAAGTGTTGTCTCTCAGGCTGGTAACAACTACGCGCTCGACTTGAATGCCCAATTCAACGATCAGATTACGGAGCAGATCGTGCGTCATAGGACGAGGAGGAGCGATCTTTTCGATCTCGAGCGCGATCGCGTTTGCTTCGTAGGCACCCACCCAGATGGGCAGCATCGTATCGCTTTGAACATCTTTCAGAATAATGATGGGTGTGCCGCTATTCGGATCCATCATCAGCGCTCTAATTTTGACCTCAATTTCCATGACTGAACTACCTTACCACTCCGCCTTGTCCTTGCTGGTTAACCAGCTGTCCATAAAGACTGTTTGGCTTGGCCGTTGTAACCACGACGTCCACGATCTGTCCTTCGATGTTTCGATCGCCTTTGAAATTGATGACCTTGTTACAAGTTGAATGACCAGTCATATCTGCTTCTGAGCGCGTACTAGGTCTTTCTACCAGCACACTCACCTGCTGGCCCACATACTCCTGATAGATTTCATTCTGAGTCTTTCTTTGTAACGACTCGAGAGCCAGAAAACGATCTCTCTTCTCGATAGTCGAGACATCATCGTTCATTTTTGCCGCCGGCGTTCCTGATCGCTGTGAATATTTGAAAATGTAGAGCCCGTCGTATTCACATTGCTCGACCAGCTTCAGCGTCTGCTCAAAATCACCGGCCTTCTCTCCCGGAAAGCCAACGATGATGTCGCTGGTTAATGCCAGCCTACGCGACGAATTCTTAATCGTCTCGATCTTGCGCAAGTAATCAGCAGCAGTATGTCCGCGCCGCATTGCCTGTAGCACACGATCGCTGCCGGATTGGACCGGCAAATGAATCCAATTACAAAGATTCGGGAACTCTTCAATGGCAGCTACTATATCAGGATGAAAGTCGCGGGGAAACGAAGTTGTAAACTTGATTCGCTCAAGTCCGGTCTCCGCTACAGCCCTTAAGAGACGACAGAACGGAGTTGCGCCGCGGTAGTTTTCGATTCCAGCAAGGGCCCGCGGCCTGTAGCTGTTCACGTTCTGACCGATTAGATGTACTTCTTTGTATCCCAGATCTCTTAAGCGACGTACTTCAGCAATAATCTCGCTCGCCAGTCTGCTCTTCTCTCGACCTCTGGAGTAAGGCACGATGCAGAACGAGCAGAACTTGTTGCAACCTTCAATGATCGGTACGAAAGCGACGTGTGGTGAATGTCTCTCAACAGGCGAGACGTCCCACGACTCAT
>DATBMP010000128.1:0-12712 GCA_036554845.1 Pyrinomonadaceae bacterium | reverse complement strand
ATGCCACAGGATGAGTTTGCCGGAAATTGCTCGGCTGCATTTCGTGCACTGGGAGTTGGAGGAGGCGTCTTTGTCAGCTTCGGGAAGTACACAGCTTTTCCTCACGGCAGTTCTACTCCACAGAAACTTAAGGAAGGCGATGTGGTTTTGATGGACGGCGGATGCAGCGTCGATGGCTACCAGTCAGACATCACCCGGACGTTCGTTTTCGGAAAGCCAACCGAGCGTCAACGCGAAATTTGGGATTTGGAACGAAGGGCTCAGGATGCGGGGTTTGCTGCGGCAAAAGTCGGAGCGCCCTGTGAGGCTGTGGATGCGGCCGCCAGAAAAGTGATCACTGATGCTGGCTTTGGCCCAGATTACAAGGTGCCGGGCCTGCCGCATCGCACGGGACACGGTATCGGTTTGGATGGTCATGAATGGACCAACTTCGTGCGCGGCAATAAGACGCCCCTCAAACCGGGCATGTGTTTTAGTGATGAACCAACGGTTGTGATCTATGGGGAGTTTGGCATCCGTTTGGAAGACTGTCTCTACATCACGGATGACGGGCCAAAGTTTTTCACTAAGCAGAGCCCTTCGATTGATCAACCGTTTGGGTAGAGTGGGGAATAGGAAATTGGAAATTGGAATTTCGGATTGCGGAATGCGGATTTCGGATTTGCGGATAACCGATTGGAAATTCCAAATTCCGAATTCCAAATTCCACATGCCAAATTCCAAATTCCAAATCCGCAATCCGCATCCCAATGCGTCATCGATCTGCTTTGAGCTTATCCAAATCCAACTTGCTCGATGGTCTGATGTCCGACTTCAAAACGTTTGCCATCTGCTCCAGTGCGTGATCGTTGGCCTCAACCGTTAACGATACCGTCGTGTCCGAGGGGACGAACAGTTCAAAGTCGCGCATGTAAGCAACATTGGCAGTAAAGAGAAGGCAATTGTTTCCTGCGATCCCCGCCAGAATTAACTTTGTTGCCCCCAGATGTTCCAGCAGCAACTCCAACGCGGTGCAATAGAACCCGGAATGTTTTGGTTTGAGCACGAAATAGTCGTTCTTGTCGGGCAAGACCAACTCTACGAATGGTTTGCCGCGCACATCGTCCTCAAGGCAGTGCGTCACGATCTTGTTCAGATCCGAGCGCCAGATTCCGAAGTTGTCATTTACGTAGATGACCGGAAGACCCGCCGCCACAGCTCTCCGCTTTACTTCGGCGATCTGTTGACCCACGGGCAGCGCCAGTTCAAGCAACTGCTCGCCGCCTTCAAATTCGAAATCATTGACGACATCGATCAGCAACAATACTGCGGGTGACGCGTCGGCTACGTTACCGTGCAGATCCTGACTTCTAACCGGCATGGAAATCTCCAGTCGCGCTCGAGACTTAAAAGAATCGTGGTGACACTAACACCATGATTTGCCACATCAGTGATTCCGATGACACGATAGTTTCACAATGGCCAAAGTCTTCAGCGAACCTTGCGGCGAGGGCGTCGTCATGTCGCGTAAGGCAGACGCTACCTGTAGCAAGGCACAGGGACGCTGGGTGCTGGTCGCAACCATCCTCGCTTCGGCAATGGCATTTATCGACGGCACGGTCGTCAATGTCGCGCTCCCGTTTTTGCAGCAAGAGCTCAATGCGACGGCCATCGATGTTCAATGGGTGGTCGAGTCCTACGCGCTCTTTTTGTCGGCACTGCTTTTGGTTGGTGGAGCACTGGGCGATCGGTATGGCCGCCGTCTCGTCTTCCTGATTGGTGTGATTATCTTTGCAGCCGCGTCGGTCGCCTGTGGTGTATCAGCCAACATTCAGCAACTGATCATCGCACGTGCCGTTCAAGGTGTTGGTGGAGCGTTGCTTGTGCCCGGCAGTTTGGCGTTGATCAGCGCATCGTTCTCTTCGGAGAATCGCGGCAAAGCAATCGGTACCTGGTCCGGCTTCTCAGCAATAACGACGGCTATTGGACCAATACTCGGTGGATGGTTGATCGAAAATGTTTCCTGGCGAGCAATCTTCTTCATCAACATTCCATTAGCTGCCGCAGTCGTTGTCATCTCAATCTGGCGCGTACCGGAAAGTCGAGACGAGGAGGTAAAAGGCAGACTGGATTGGTTGGGAGCTCTGTTAGCAACCGTCGGGTTTGCGGGGATCGTTTATGGTCTGCTCGAGTCACCGCAGTTCGGATTTCGAAATACGAAAGTTGTGGCGGCCCTGATGATTGGCGTGCTGGCCCTCTTAACCTTCCTTTTTGTCCAGACGCGGGTGAAGAACCCGATGGTCCCACTGGGTTTATTTAAGTCAAAAGATTTCGCCGGAGCCAATCTCTTGACTCTGTTGCTGTACGCAGCACTTAGCGCCGCAATGTTCTTTCTGACCTTGAACCTGATTCAGATTCAGGGATACTCCGCTACTGCCGCAGGCGCAGCGTTCTTTCCCTTCGTCCTGATCATGTTTGTGCTGGCGCGTTGGTCCGGCGGACTGGTGGATCGATACGGCCCTCGACTGCCGCTAATCATTGGGCCAGTTGTTGCCGGGATTGGCTTTGCACTGTTCGTGATACCAGGAACCGCAGCGAACTATTGGAAAGACATTTTGCCCGCGGTCTGTTTTCTGGGACTGGGTATGGCGATCAGTGTTGCGCCGTTAACGACGACTGTTATGGGTTCTGTGAAGCAGGAACTTGCGGGTCTCGCATCGGGAATCAACAATGCTGTCTCTCGTGCCGCGGGTCTGCTGGCGATCGCTGTACTCGGCGTCGTGATGCTGTTCACCTTCAACAGATATTTACAGGCGCGACTGGCCCAGATGGATCCGCCAGAGGCTGCGAAGAACGCGCTGTTAACTCAAAGTATAAAACTCGGTGGCATTGAGGTTCCCACAGACCTTCCGCCAGGCGATCAGGAAGCACTTAGACAGGCAATTGGCGACTCGTTTGTGGGTGGATATCGCGTGCTGATGATAATCGCTGCGTGCCTGGCATTCGCGAGCGCAGCCTGTAGTTGGATCTTTATTGGACGTGCGCGAAGAGACTGAATGTGCCCTTTTGCATGACAGAAACAACGCAGAAATACTACTGTCAAGTCACCATCACTTCGTTAAAATGCCAGGTACAAAGACGCAAAGCAGGAGTTTCTGGGCAGGGCATAATCTTAACCAAGGATGCCTCGTCGTGAAGAAGACGCGTGTCATGTTAGTTGATGACCACCCGTTGGTGAGAAGCGGCATCCGCGCCTTGCTCGAGACCGTCGAGCAATTCGAAATAGTGGCCGAAACAGGTGAGGGAAACGAGGCCATCCGGTTGATTGAACAACTGCGGCCCGATGTCGTCCTGATGGACATTGCAATGCCCGTCATGAGCGGATTGGAAATAACCGCTCGCGCGAAAAAGATGTTCCCCGAAACCAAAGTGATTATTCTGACGATGCACGCGACAGAAGAGTACCAGTCGTACGCAGCGACAGCAGGTGCAGATGGATATCTATTGAAGAGTTCTGCGGTTTCCGACCTCGAGTCGGCGATCGAAGCAGTTGTTTGCGGAGAAACTTTTTACTGTGCCCTGGACGCAGCTGATTTAGTTGCAAACCATTCAGTGGATGACAAACGTGATCAGGTTGCGCTGAAACGATTGACTAAGCGCCAGCGCGAGGTGCTCCAGCTAATTGGGCAAGGATTGGTAGCGAAACAGATTGCGGTGCAATTGGACGTCAGTGTGAAGACTGTCGAGTCGCATCGTGCGAGCCTTATGAAGCGTCTAGGCATTTATGACATCGCCGGACTCGTTCGGTTTGCGATTCGGGTGGGACTGGTCAAAATCGACGATACTTCTAAGTGAACGTAGATGATCACTTCAGTTCATCCAACCTCGCCTTTGCTTCAGCGATCATGTGACGAAGCCGAGTCAACTCATCCAGGCTAAGTAGCAGGGTTGTCTTTTCGAAGTAGCCTGCCGAAACTGCTGCGGCATTCCCGCCCGATGTTTGCCGAAAAACGATTACCTCGAAATCACCGCGAGTGCGATAACGCATGTCGAACCGCGTATGCCTGGTAATGGTTTCGTCGGCCTTCACCACACTGTCGAGCGCCTTCAGGAGAGGATCAATCTCTTCGTAGTCCACGAGGGCCCGGCTGCCAAAATCCGTTCGTCGATTTACATCTGGTTGGCGCGAAGCTTCGGACTGTCTGCTCGGATCTCGCACGACGATTACAACGCCTGTAGCCCGCGCGGAACTCCCCGTGTCGCGAACCTCCATCGCCTCCACCCGAACGGTTCCGGGTGATGCGTTCAAGACGGCAACCCTCGACGAGCCGGTGATCAAAACAGTCTCAGCTCGGGCTTCGAACTCTTCCAAACGATTCCGCGGTTCTATGATCTCAAACGCGCCAGGAAGTGGCGGGGGATACGAGCGGCGTTGCGCCAGGGTTGAACATTCAAATGCTGAGATTGTTAAGCAGCACCCGATGATCGAAAGTGCGAGTTTCATATAGTCTCTCCGGGGAGGTTAGCATTCCATCAACCGTTGAACCGGTGTCGATATACTGACGCACGTGTCTTTGCTCTGGAGGAGCGAGATGTTTGTAGCCTGAATCAAGCGAACACCGTCGCTCCACTCGGAGCGAAACGTCCCCGTCATTTGCGTCCATTGCGCTCCTCTGCGAGCGCGCTTGCGGTATCGCGCTGTAAGCTATAAACATTTCGCGCTGCGGAGCAAAGACAGGTGCGTCAAGCATATTGATACCGTTGAAAAAACGATTTCCGTGAGTATGGTCGTCCACACCAGGAACTTTTCTGTAGAAGGCATTTTTGAGTAAAGCTAATTTGAGGAGAGATACATCGTCGTGCTGGGCTGGCTTTGCCCTAAAAGTCGTTTTCATTCACACCGGGCTTCAGCCCGGTGACTAAGGGCGGGACTGAGGAGACCAACCGTTTCAACGGTTTCTATCTTTCAATAATTCGTAACCGCTTCACCACCAAAAGGTTTCAGCGCATCGAGAAACCGTTAAAACGGTTAGTCCATCGGCGTCCTCTGATCACCGGGCTAAAGCCCGGTGTGAATGAGAGTCGGTTTTTCAGACTTTTGAGGCAAGGCCGGCTCGGCTAATAGGCCTTCTGCCTGTGACGTAGCAATACTAAAACGCACCGTTGTATTCAGCGTTCCCAAATATCGAGTCATGGGTTCGACGGAGCAACCAGGTGCGAGCCCACAGTGTTAATAAAACTGCCAGGTTGAAGGTTTGAGAGTTTGAAAACTCTCCGGATCAAGGGACCGCGTTTCACAGATTGGTCCTGTGATACTCCCATTGCTGCTTCTGCTTTGTCAGGAACATTTTGAAGCCAGAGTCTTGTCGAATATTGTTCAGGTTGCTATCACTTTCGAATAACGGATAGCACGGGAACCCTTCTGCCGCGGCCTTTTCCAAAAACTTGAGTGCCTGCTCCGGTTTATTCATTCGCGCATAAGCACACGCAATGTGATAGGCCGTATGATGGAAATGACCAAAGCCCTTGCCTCTTTCTATCGCTAGTTCGATCTTGCTTTCCGCTTCACGTTCTTGCCCTTCCGAAGCAGCCAGCACGGCTTGCAAGCTCGTATACAGGCCGCGATTGTCATCCGGATAATCTCTTAAAAACTGTTCCAGCGTCGTAACGGCTTCCTCTTTCCTTCCCAGATTAAAGAGTGCCCAGACAGTTTGGTGTCCAACTAAGGCGGGATTGACGTCGGTAGGTACGTTACGCAATGAGGCAAGTGCCTGCTCATACTTACCCTGAAAGAGATAGGTTTCTCCGACTCGAAATCGCGCCAGAGCATTACTGGGATTGACTGACAATGCTTTTTCCAGTTCCTGAAGTGCCTCGTCAAGTAGCCCAATGTGACAGTAAACAAGTGCCAGCTGATTTCGTGCTTCATCCAGACTCGGATTAAAAGCCAATGCGCGTTGGTATTCCTGAATCGCTTTGTCGTGCGGGAAATGGTTTGCCGGCGTCCATAACAAACGGCCACGGGCCAAATGAGCTTCGGCTAAATCTGGATCCAGTTTCAGCGCCTTCTCTACAGCAACAAAGGCCTTTTCTTCCCACTGCTTTTCTCCGGGCGTGAACAAAAACAATCTCCACACGCACGCCTGGGCCAGCTCTGCATGGGCCGCGGCGAAACTTGGGTCGGCAGCGACAGCGCGATCGAACATCTCGATTGCAGTTTCGTTGTCAGCTTTGGTTTGCCGATTAAGATAGAACCGCCCGCGCAAGAAGTAGTCGTAGGCGGCAGGGTTGATTGGATTGGCCCGGGCGAGGCGCACTTGATCCTGCGGCGTTAGCGTGATCTTGATCGCTTCTGTGGCTGCGCGTGTCACTTCGTTCTGAAGCGTCGCGACATCGCGCAAATCTCGATCGTATGTCCCAGACCATAAGTGTTTGTCGCTTGGCGCATTTATTAACTGCAAAGAGATCTTCACACGCTCTCCGAAGCGTTGGACCGATCCTTCCACGATCGCGTCAACGTTCAATTCGCGCGCGATCTCTTTCAATGACTTTTGTGAACCTTTGTACTGCATCACAGAAGTCCGCGAGATTACTCTCAACGCTCCGACCTTCGCCAGGCCGGAGATCAATGTCTCTGTCATGCCATCAGCAAAATAGTCTTGTGACGGATCGCCAGAAAGATTGGCCATTGGCAAAACGGCGAGCGACCTGATTTCCGTTGGTGGAGCGGTCGCAGAACTATTACGAAAGAACCAGGTGTAGACCAGCGCACCAATGATCAGCATTCCCACGAACGCAGCAAGAATCGGGATCCTGTTTCCCGCCCATCCCGATTTTAGGAAGCCGGATGTAGTCAATTGCTCGTTGCTGACAGTGGCAGCAGCCTCATTTCCAGATAATGGTTGCTGCGAGCGGTCGACAGCAGATCCAATTTCCAACTCACGGCTCAGCCGTTTTAGATCGATCAGTAGCTCATTCGCCGTTTGATAACGCTTAGTTCGATCCTTTTCTAAGGTCCTGACCACGATTCGTTCTAAGTCCGTAGGGATTTCCGGCACGCTTTGGGATAGCGGCGCGGGCACGCGCTCGGCTATTGCGATGATCACATCGGTGGGTGTCGCTCCCTGGAATGGTTGGTTTCCAGTGATCATTTCATAAATGACGACTCCCAAACTCCAAACATCGGTGCGTGCATCAACTGCCAGGCCTCGAGCTTGCTCCGGCGACATGTAGGAAACGGTACCCATAACCATGCCGGGACTCGTCTCGATCACTTTCGTCGGGGCGCGCGAGTCAACGAGTTGAGCTTCGTGTTCGGTGAGCTTCGCCAAACCAAAGTCCAACACCTTCACGTATCCATCGCGACGAAGCATGATGTTGTCTAACTTGATGTCGCGGTGCACGATCCCTGCTGCATGTGCTGCAGAAAGCGCTGACGCGACTTGAATTACCACGTCGAGAGTTTTGAGAACGCTGAGACGAGTTTGCGCGAGACGCTGCCTCAACGTCATTCCCTCGACATACTCCATCACGATGCAGTGTCGGCCGTCTGTAGTCTCAACAACTTCATGCACCGTGCAGACATTCGGGTGTGATAGCCCGGCAACGGTGCGAGCTTCTTGCTGGAAACGACGCAGGTGTTGTTTGTCTTGCGTGAAATGCGTGGGCAAAAATTTTAACGCGACTTTTCGCCCTAGCCGCGTGTCCTGCGCCAGATAGACTTCACCCATGCCACCTCGGCCGAGAGGTGAAGTAATCTTGTAGTGGTTGATGGTTTGTCCCACCACTGTTGTTCCTTGCTCTTGCGCCATTGCCTTTGCAGCAACCTCAAGTGCAGGCGACTCGATGAAGTTCTCAGCCTGGTCCGAATAGGCGAGCAACGACTCAACTTCGCGGAGCAGTTTCTCATCGCCAGCACACTCCTGGGCCAGGAACGCAGAACGCTCGTCCGCGTTGCGCTCAAGCGCT
This sequence comes from Pyrinomonadaceae bacterium, assembly GCA_036554845.1. Taxonomy (GTDB): domain Bacteria; phylum Acidobacteriota; class Blastocatellia; order Pyrinomonadales; family Pyrinomonadaceae; genus PSRF01. The sequence goes on along the minus strand of DATBMP010000128.1, from coordinate 4,765 downwards.
GCGTGATAGAGCTGTTCGACCTGTTGCCACCGATCAGTCTTCAACGGAGGTCTCCTGTCCCAGTTCTCTCAGCAGCCATGCCTTCGCCAGTCGCCAGTCTCTCATCACCGTCTCTTCCGAAACCTTTAATACCTCGGCGACTTCCTTAACAGACAACCCACCGAAAAAACGCATTTCGACGACCTGGCCTTTACGCGCATCGACCTTCGCCAGAGACCTCAACGCCTCGTCAAGGGCGACCATGTCTGAGCTGTGGTACTGGACCATCGATTCTGCCTCGCCAAGAGAAACCTGCAGTGCACCGCCGCCACGCTTGAGGTACTGCCGCTCGCGGGCAAAGTCGACCAGGATGCGGCGCATCAACTGGGCCGAGACCGCAAAGAAGTGGGCACGGTTCTTCCACTGCACGTTCTTCCAATCTATCAAACGTATGTATGCCTCGTTGACAAGTGCTGAGGTCTGCAGGGTATGGCCTGAACGTTCACGGTCCATGTAGTGATGTGCCAACCTTCGCAACTCGGAGTGGACCAATGGTGCCAGCTGTTCGAGAGCCGACTGATCGCCCTCGCTCCAGGCGACAAGCAAGCGAGTAATTTCTTTGGGTGAGTCTGTCTGCATACAGATCCCTTTTCAGACAGTGCGCCGGGTGAAACTAACACAAATGCGTTCGGGCCCTAAGTATCCCAAGAGTTTGCAGCAAAAAAAAAGAAACTGAACCGCCGTTAAAGTTTTCACCCGCAGTTCTCGCCTTAATGTAAGAGACAAAAAATATCAGTTGTCCGGGCGTCGCTGGCCTTGCGGCGCCGCTCTACTCAACTTTAAGAGATCACAGAAAGGAACAATCATGAAATCGATATTTCAGAGCTGGCGAAGCGTCGCCATCATTTTGCTGTTGCTTGCCACGCCGGCCGGTCTTCGAGCAGATGTTGTAGCTGATTGGAACGCGATTACTGTTCAGGCGACCATCTCAGGTTCACGTCCCGGCCCGACCGGTGTCATCGACATTGCGATCGTCCACGCTGCAATTTACGACGCTGTTCAGGCTATTGAGAAACGCTACGAGCCATATTATGTGGAGGTGAAAGGTGCTTCTGGATCGCCGGAAGCCGCAGCCGCCAAGGCCGCGCACGATGTGTTAGTGAACCGTTTTCCGGCGCAGGCTGCATCTCTTGACATGATCTACCAGCTGTATTTGTTGAACCACGGATTGTCCGAGACAGATCCTGGAGTAGCGGTGGGCGCAGCGGCTGCAGCCGGAATAATTGCGCTGAGGTCCTGTGATGGAAGTTTCCCAGCAGTTGCGCCACCGCCGTTTACAGGTGGCACTGATATTGGCGTTTGGCGCCCGACGCCGCCAGCCAACCTTGCTATGCTCGCACCGTGGTTGGGCAACGTCACGCCCTTCACATTGACAAGGCCCTCACAATTTCGCGCTGAGCCGCCACCGGCATTAACCAGTCGTAGATATGCAAGAGACTATAACGAGGTAAAAGCCCTTGGTGTGCTCAACAACAGTTTACGCAACGCCGCGCAAACGGATTTGGCCCACTTCTATGCCGGCAACACCTTGGTCATCTGGAACCAGGCACTTAGAAACATCGCCGTCACGCACATCGACAACATTGCGGATAGTGCTCGGCTGTTTGCCCTGGCCGACATGGCCACTGCCGATGCCTTGATCACATGTTGGAACGATAAGGTACATTACGTTTTTTGGCGGCCCATCACTGCTATTCGCGAGGGCGACAACGACGGGAACTTTCGTACTAACGGCGATCCGGCATGGCAGTCTTTGATTACCACGCCAAACTATCCTGACTACACTTCAGGTGCTGTCAATTTTGCGACAGCGGTAACCCGCACCCTCGAGCACTTCTTCGACACGGACCGCATGACCTTCTCGTTGACGACCACCAACACAGGCCCAACAGTTGACGACACGCGCACGTACCACCGGTTCTCAGATGCACCCGAGGATGTAGTTGACGCGCGAATCTATGCAGGCATTCATTTCCGCTTTGCAGACGAAGCCGCGCGGAAACAAGGCAGGCAGGTGGCGGACTGGGGGTTTCGCCACTTCCTCCGCCCTATCGGAGAACGCAGACACGAAAGGGAAGACGTCGATCAGAAGGAAGATGCAGTGATGACCATAGATCGCAATCACCGCAGATAGCCTCGCTCTTACTCTGGTTTGTTGGGGCGGCACTCCGTGGCCGCCTCCGGCTGCGAATTTGTCAACGCAAGATTTATTCAGGTCGGGCGGGCACGTGCTTTGCACAAAAAGTCTTTTGGGTATGGCTCTGCTGCACCCTTGCGGTAAGCCTGCGGCTTTCCGTTATTCCAACCTAGATATCAGGCTATGCCGAAGCTTTTCCATCTTTGAGGCATAGCCTTGATCAAAATATGAAGGTTCGGTAAGCCGCAGGCTTACCGCAAGGATGCTGCCGAGCCGAAACTCCAAAAAGGACTTTTTTGTAGCGGCCACGGAGTGCAGCCCCTAGGAAACTATTGGTGTGGGCTCAGCGTTGTGCCGGCTCAAACAATTCAATCGGATTGCCGTCAGGATCCTCTAGCTGGATCTGTTTCCCGCCTGGGCCAACTTCCATTTCATTCCGAAACTGCAGTCCCGCCTTTTTCAAAACTTCGATTCGAGCCGGCAGATCGTCAACCTGAAGAATTATTCGATTCCATCCGCCCGGTGCCTGCTGACGTCCATCGGGCAGCGGGCGAGAACCCGACGCGCCCGGACCACTGAGTATTAGTTTGAGATTGCCAACTGAAACCTGGGCGAAGGCTGGCAGATTCTGGTGGTCCAACCTTAAGCCAAGCTGACGCGTGTAAAAATCGACTGAGCGTTTTACGTCCTTTACCTGATACCTCACACCCCAGAGACTCTTGACGAAGCTCTTAGTGTCGGTTGCAGATGCTCCAACCTGATCGGACTTTTCAGGTGATGGTTTTGCAGTGTGACTCATCCAACCTCCTATCATGATGACGAGCAAACAAATGAACAAAGCACGCACTTTCATCTCGGTCTACTCCTTCCACTAATCCGGCGATCAGCCGTTACGCATTCTCTCCGGCTTTGTCCAATTGCATTTTTTCGAGGGGGCGACTATTGCGAGGGGCGAAGTCTACTCGATCACTGTGAATGATTTGTTACCCAAAGTGAGGCCAAACGATGTCCCCGTGATCTTGTTCTACGATTGCATTTCTCTGCTTTTGTTTGGTATCTGAAAAATCTCGCACAAACCGTAATCAACTCTCAGATGAATTTGACCTATCGAGTTGAAACTCCTTGACCTGGCCGTCATTGGCGTGAAATAAAAATACGTAAAAGTTCCCCTGATATGTCGATTTCAGTGATGCCGTTCGACGCACAAGTGAAAGGCAAACACCTTGTGGCTTGAACTCTGTTTACGACAAATATGAACAATGACAGGTTCAGGTAGTTATCGACCATCCAACAAGAACATAGAGAAAGGAAATCATGGAAACAAAACCAACCCACGAACAAGCTCAACTGCATCTTCAGGTTTACGATTTGCGGCGCGAAGCCCGACTGCGTCAGGCCCGCGACTGGTTTCAGCAAAATTACCGGGCGCAAACATTCGAAGAGGCGATGAAGATCGCGCCCTTTGGCACCGAGCACGGTAATTTCGTCGGCATGGTAATCGGCTACTGGGAGCAGGCTTGCGCCCTACTGAATTTCGGATTGTTGCACGAAGATCTTTTCTTCGAAACCAGCGGCGAATTCTTCGGAGTTTGGGAGGCGCTCAAACCAGTCGTGCCCGAGTTTCGCGAGCGTTTTGTCGACAAGAACCTGCTCGCGAACCTGGAAAAGGCAGCTCAGCGTTACGAAGTCTGGTCAGAAAAGCGCTCGCCGGGTCATATTGCGGCGATGCGTGAGTTTATGAAGCAGGAACAAGCACAAGCTACGTCGGCGAAAGCCTAGCTACAAAAGACGAACGGCCTTGGGCCGCCCCGGTTCGGGGGCGGCCCAGGGTATCAGTAGTCCGGACGCACATTTTGGTGGAAATCGGGATGTATCGAGGCGAGAGATACATCCCGCTTGTGGTCAGTGTCTTTGCCGTCTAGTTGGGACATCCCCAATAACGAAGTATCCCGCCGGCGGAGCTCCCGTGGCTTGGCATTGTGCCCTTGCTGCATCAGCCTGCGCCTTAACCCTGGCCCTGTCGGCGCGACTGTTACTGTGTGGCACAGTCACGGTTTCGCAACTGTGTGCGGCGTTTCCGACAGCATCTGTAACGCTACTGATGATCAGGTAGACCCTACCATTGCGCCACCCGTTTCGTTGCCTACGTAAGCGCAACGTTCCGAAAGCGATCTCCTTCGCATCAGGCGCGAAATGCCAGAAACCCCAAAACCCGTCATCCTCATCGCTGTAGACGGTCACCTGAACTGCGCCGATTGCTGAACAATTGGCAGTAGCACGGCCCCTCAGCCCAACATTTACGAGTCGGTGATCGAAAGGTGGTCCAAGTGATGAGAGTGCTACGTGCGTTTTGATAGTTGGCCCCTGGTTGTTCGTAACCGTGACATTGAAAGTGCAAGTTTGAGTGGTCATGTCTGACCGAGTTGCCATGACGGTAACCATAGTGGTCCCAATAGGAAATTGGGAACCTGATGGGTGGCTATAAATCACTTCGCCACAGTTTCCTTGCGTAGTGGCACTGGGATAGTTGACCGCGGCGCTACACGATCCCGGATCATTGCCGACCATTATGTCAGCCGGACAAGTGAG
>DATBMP010000108.1:0-9550 GCA_036554845.1 Pyrinomonadaceae bacterium | reverse complement strand
TGTGCGCGTCGATGTCACGACCGGGAAACATCTTTTCGATATGCGTTAAGAACTTTGAATCGATGGCCATCATGTCTTCGAAGTGGCCATGAATAGGACAATCCTTCACCATCCAAATTTGACCATCACGCTCGACGATCTGTGCCTTGATCTCACCGACTTTTTCGTTAATGAGAACCGTGACATCTTTCTTTCCACTCAAAATCTCTTCGCGCGCTTCGATTACACAATTTGGGCAAAGCGAGTCGGTCGTTCGGGGCCATCCCAGGGTCGGCTTGCTCTTCTGCCATGATTTGAGCAGCGGCTTGTCTGACCACTTGGGTGTGAAGGATGGATTGGGCTTGTATTTGTTCACGGAAGCAATAGCGTCGTGAACTCCTCCGGCTACCAGCGTCAAGCCTCTTTCCACATATTTAATCGGTCGCATTCGAGTCTCCCTATCCTCCGCAGTTTGTTTTGATTGCTGTCTGCAAGCGAGGGGGATAACCGACGGACGGATGCTCGCAGAGTCGTGGTTTACAGGGCAACGACCGTGCCGCCTCGACCCGCACAGGTCTATCTGTAGGAATAGTTGGACTTACGATGCATTCGCAGCTCCGAACCGTAAGTCTTGGTCCAACTCAACGCGTATCGCAAAGCAACAAGCACACACACATTAAAGGGCTGTGTGCCATTTTGGCTCAACGTGACCGTTTCTGTTATTTGGGAGCGAAGTAGCCGATTCGGGCCGAAACCCGGTGGTTTGGATCGGAGGTCTGAACGCGAACTCGGCGGAACTGGCCGTCGCGTCTCTTATTAACAGGAGAGTAATAGAGAGCGTACTGGTGACGTAGCTCGTTCGCCACCTCTTCATATGTCCGCTCAAGGTCATTAAAGGATGCTGGCTTGTAGAGACGTCCTCCGGTTGCCCGAGCCAACTCACCCAGGTTCTGCTCACTCATGTCGAGTGCTTTGAGACCCAGACGGAGATCCTCAATACGCAACTCATTGAACTTGATAGATGACGCACTCCCCGCTAGCAACTCTTCAAGCTGCGACTGTTTGTTGGCCCGCTCAATTTGGGAATTGCTGACGATGTAAACCGTGGTCTGCATCTGCAGCGCGGAACGCAACGCAGCTTCAAATGAACTTCCTCGTCCACTATCGATGCCATCAGTCAGGACAATAATCGCGTGACGCGCGTTTCTTCGTGAACGCTGATCTCTTGTAGCCAAAAGCACTGCGTCATGAAACCGAGTAAACATTCCAGGCACAAGCCGGCGAAGCGAACGTTTCAGTTGCACGCGACTGCTGGTCCAATCCTGGAGCAGTTGGATCCGATCATCAAACTGAATCAGGCTGATACGATCATCCGTACTCAAGTGCGCGGCGAACCCTTCAGCAGCGCGGCGAAAGTCATCCAGGTTCTCACTCACCGATGAAGAAGCATCAACCATCAGCACCGCATCGACAGGAGCTTGACGCAAGCTTAGGTCGCTCAGCGGCTGTTCGGTGTCATCTTCAAAGACCTTAAAATCGTGTCTGGTTAAATTCAGCACTATCTCGCCCTGCGCATCGCGCACGGTGACAGGCAACAAGACTTCCGTCGTGTTGACTGAGATCACATCGTCGGGATCGATCTCTTCTTCAACAGGCGTTGGTGTAGGCGAGGCGCCAGGTTTTGGATCTTGCGCGTGGGTCGCGGGATGTTGAGAGAGGGGTGCGAACAGAACTAGTGCAGGGATCAGAAGGGCCAGATATCGCCAGAGGCCAAAACCAATTCGGCGTCGCATCTTCGACTAATTCTCCCTTGTTGAACCTGGGGACTGCCCGTCGACGCCTTCCATCGCAGCCGTCATGGCCGTAATTATTGGCTCGCTAACTCTGCGCTTGCGCAGATCTTCAAGCTTTGCCGGTGATAGATCGAATTCTGCCGGCGAGTCAGCAATGCGTTTAATGATCGTGCCTTCCGAAAAACCTGCTTCGACCAGATTCACGATCGATTCGTTAGTTAAAGTTGGCGTTCGCTCTAACTTGAGTGAGCTGCCGCCACCGGCTTCTGTCGGCGGACGAATGATGCGCACTGTCGCGCTGCCGGTCGTAGTCGTTTCCTCCTGGTTACCACCTTTGAATCCACGCCCACTGTTCTGACTGTTGGAGCTGCCTCCCGAACCGAAGATGTCGGTGCCACCGCCTGATCCGTTCCCGGCGTTGGGGTTTACTCCCTTATTAGGAAAGAGTGGTGAGTCAGTATCCCAGTCATCGATATCACCGAAGTCACTTCCGCCAAGCGCTAGCATGTTCAGGATAATGTTCTCGCTAACGCCACTGCGCTTTAGTTCGATAAGTCGTTCCGGCTCGAGCTGAAATTTGTTGGGTCGTGAGCGAATGATCGCGATTACCGTCTTCTCTTTGAAGCCGGCGCGAACCAGTTTCACAATTGCGGAGTTGGTTAGGGGGGCTTCGGATCGTTGTTGAGCAGCAGCGGTTACAACCATTAACGTCGTGCACAACACTGAGAGCATAAGTTTGAGAAAAATGCTTTTCATTTCAACACTCACTCTAACCAGCTAATCAGTTTCCACCGACGCTATTCTTGCTCGCGAGAGGGACCGGCGTTTTCGCGCGACGATACTTGTATCCGATGCGTTTCACATAGTTGCGAGTTTCTCGGTACGGTGGAACCCTGTTTCCATACTTCATTACCGCTCCCTCGCCCGCATTATAGCTGGCGAGCACCAGATCCACACGCCCGTTGAACTGAGTCATTAACTGCTTCAGATAACGAGTTCCGCCGGCAATGTTTTGCGCCGGATCGTGGACCTTGCGGACTCCAAAACGGGCCGCAGTACCGGGCATCAGTTGCATCAGCCCACGGGCGCCCTTCGGGGACAACGCTCGCGGGTTGAAGTGCGATTCCTGCTCCATTACGCAGAAGATCAGATAAGGATCGACACCGTATTTGGCAGCGTTCAGCTTGATCAGGCCATCAATCCTCACATTGCCCGTACTCCACCCTCTTTCTTTAGAAGAGTTCAATTTGGCCAAACTTTCCGGATCTTCGCGTTCAATCCGATCAATACGGCTTCTTTCAATGAACACGGACATGGGACCTCGGCGGTACCAGACACCGGACGGCGACTCAGAGGCGCTTTCCACCTCGAAACGAGCTCCGCCAACCAGATAGATCCACGCCGGACCATCACCAGCAGGAGTTTGAGGTTGCGACTGAGTAGTCTCCTGGACCACCGCAACCTGGGCCACAGAACGTGATTTCACAGTTGCGACACGTTCAATCGACTTCACTCGATCCTTGCCGGCGAGATGAGTAATGCCACTCAACTTGTACCAAATACCGTTCTCGCTCTCCCACGCTTCATCGACGCGCATGAAAGTGCCATCGACCAATTTCAGTCGAGTCTCCTCGACCGTCGGCTCGGTACTCTCCGGTTCCAGAATTGGTTCTTCGATCGGAGGCGGGACTCTGCGATGGCGCTTCTTGCGACGCTGTGCCTGACTATCGACACAAACACTCAGCAACAGCGCGACGCTGATAAGCAGAAGGAAAGATCGCCCATGAAGAATGTGTTTCATGATCGGGTTCAGCGAGTTCGGGTCAGCCAACAATCATTGATTGTCTTCGACGCGGTTGTCCTGGATGCCGTTACAACTCAAGTGGATCAGCCAAGGTGCGTTCGATCATCGTTTCGGTAGTGGCGACAGGCGCGAACGAGTGCGACGCACCAAAATAGTTTCGCCAGGCGATATCGATGACGTGATTGCTGAGTTCCAATGGTTGGCCTTCGAAGAGGCAAATATCCGTAACACGATCGAGCAGATCGCGTGGCTCGCAACCCTTCATTTGCCGGTGTTCGACTCGATACTTGGTAAGCACGTGTTCCAGGATCGATTGCTCGCAACGGATGCCCCGGTTATAGGCCACGCGCTTGAAGATCTCTGAATAGGCCGCCGGCGTCGGTGGCTCAACCCTGGCTCGGTAGCCCATGCGTCGCAGGAATGCCTGGTCAGCGAGATCCTTCTCATCGAGGTTGGTAGAGAAGACTACAAGCTGCTCAAACGGAACTTCAATCTTCTTCCCGGTGTGCAGTGCAAGGTAATCCACTCGACGTTCCAGTGGCACGATCCACCGATTCAAAAGATCTTGCGGCGCCACGCGCTGACGGCCAAAGTCGTCAATCACGAGTGTTCCACCATTTGACTTCATCTGAAATGGCGCTTCATAAAACTTTGCGGATTCACTCCAGGTAAGATCCGCGTTCTCCAGGGTCAACTCACCACCAACCACAACCAACGGTCGTTCGATGAAGACCCAACGTCGATCGTATTCGAGTGGCGTGATCTCGTCCGGCGCAATCCGGTGACAATGCGAGTCAAACACGCGGATTACCTGACCATCGATCTCGACCGCATACGGAATCCAGATCCCACCAGGTAAAGCGTTGTTTATTCGCTCGGCAACCGCGGTCTTACCCGTACCAGGCAATCCCGTCAGGAAGAGCGATCTTCTCGAGTTGATTACACAACCCAATGTCTGTAGCAACGACTCTGGAAGAATGAGGTCGTGGAAGCAGCCCCGCACCGTTTCCATCGCAGCCGGTTCAGAAGGAATCGACTGTAGACGCATCATGTGCGTGTAGTCACGCAGGGACACAGGCGCAGCGCCGGTATAACCCGAGATCGATAACAACCTCGCCAACCGTTCCCAACCGTGGTCCAACATCGCGTAACGAGTAAAGCCTTCGGTCTGTTGGACCTTAACTTCGATCAACTTCTCGCGGAAAAGCTTCTGGAGAATGTCCTCAGTAAGCGTGCGTGGAAGATGGATGTTCTCCGCGACCGCCGTCGTGGTTGGTTCAGGGAGCATGGCCACGTGCTTGAGTGCCAGGTCGCAGAGAAACCCTTCGGCGACACCCGTGTCGGCAATCTCCTCCGGCACGGGTGGTCCCATCGTCTCGATTTCCGCTCGCGAAAGTATGGTTGTCTGCGACATGAGGTGTTCCCTTCTTTTGGGCCAGATTTATCTTCCACTAACTGCAACATTGGGATGCTGCGATGTCACCCGCGCCAGCGCCGTAGCTGCGTCTTGCGATTCCTGCGTGCGTCCCAAACGTTGATAAAGATCCGTCAGCCGTCTCAACGCCAACGTGTTATCCGGATCGACGCGGCGTGCACCTTCGTAGTACCTGATCGCATCCTCCTCACGACCAAAACGCTCGAGCATCTTCGCCGTGTTGAGATTGCCGGTGACCACACCACCCGCGCGAGCGAAGTGTTTGTAGGCGTCATCAAACTTACCCAGGCGGCAAAGGGCCAAACCAAGGTTGTTAAGAATGCGGTCGTCAGTTGGCGCCAGTTTCACCGCTCGTTTAAGACGATCCACGGCCGCGCGATAGTTTCCGTTTTGATAGAGCGAAAAACCGAGGTTGTTCAAGGTCTGCGCGTCGTCTGGTTCAGCTTTCACGGCGCGTTCGTAGGAATCTTTCGCGCGCTCCTGCATTCCCTTTTGTGCGAAAGCCACGCCAAGCAGGTTGTGTGCTTCAGCTAACTTTGGATCAAGCGAAGTGGCGGTCGACAAGTGGGCGATCGCTTCATTGATGCGACCGTTCTGCAGAAGTTCCCTTCCCTCGGCCAGATGTTCTTTCGCTGAACCTGCGGCAGTGATCTTCTCGACGCGATCTCGACTGTCAGTCACACGCGTAACGCCAACGCTCTCAAATTTCTCCGCGTCTTTCTCACTCATGCGTTGAAGTTTATTATCGTCGCGCTTGAACAGTTTTCCGAAAGCCTTGAATGGCGCGGCGAAGATGCGGGCGACTTTATTTCCACCCTTCTTCTTTTCACCGCTGTTGCCGGCTTCAGAACCCGAGTCTTCGATCAGGTTCACATCAGGGTCGCCCTCGCGCTCGATAGTCGCCGCGCTCCACATGGCAGACACGCCGAATGTAAGAACGATAGCGATCAGGACAGCAATTAATCTTCGTTTACGCATGGTCCAGCTCCTTTACATCCTGCCTAGAACGTCAATGAGGTTCAGGGCTGCGGGTCCGAGAATAGCGATGAAGAGCGTCGGGAACAGAAAACAGGCGAGCGGGAAGAGCAACTTAACGGCGGCTTTCTGGGCCTCCTGCTCGGCACGCTGCCGTCGTTTGGTACGAAGTGAATCTGAGAAAACACGCAGGGCCTTGGCGATCGAGGTACCAAACTTGTCGGTCTGAATAAGTGTGGCAACGAGGCTGCGCAGATCATCTACACCCGTTCGCTCAGCCAGGTTACGCAGTGCTTCGTCACGCTCGCGACCAACTCGAATTTCCAGGTTAGCGAGCTCAAACTCTTCCGCGATATCAATGTGAACGTCCTTCAGTTCACTACTTACTTTGACGATCGCGGCGTTCAAACCCAACCCTGCTTCAACCGAGACAACCATCAAGTCGAGGGCGTCGGCCAATCCCCAGCGCAGACGCATCTGTCGCGTCTTGATCATTCTCTTCAGCATGTAGCGAGGGAGAAAGAAGCCCACGACAAAGGCGAACAGAATCCAGAGGATCGCTGCCTTCGGTGGTTTCGTGGCGAACGCACAAGCAAGCGCAACGACAGCAGGGAACCCTGCCATAGCCGCGATATGAATGCCGCGATAGATGATTGGCGCTGAGTCGGAACGAAAACCAGCATGCATCAACTGCTTCTGAGTCTTCTTCACTTCGGCAGCTGACGCTGGCAAGAGTCGGCTCAGCGGAGTAGCCAGACGCTCGGCGAGTTCGGTTGCTGGGCTGTCGTCGTCAGAGATGGAGATCGACGAAACGAGGCCGGGGTTCTTTTCACCCAGTCTCTTTAAGCGCTCAGTGGCTGCGCTCTGTGGTCGATAGAGCAGCCAATAAACACCCATCATGCCGAGGCTGATGCAAACGAAAGTTGAGATGGCGATTATGAGAAGCATGATTTGTTGGTCTTTGGTCTTTGGTCTTGGGCCTTTGGACTTTGTCTTTGACCTTTGATATTTGATTTGACTTGGCTCTGTTCCTAGAGGTCAAAGACCAAAGACCTAAACCCAAAGACCTTTCTTATATCTTGATATTCAAGATCTTCTTAACAATGAGCATGCCCGTGACTTGCAGGATCATCGCGGCGGCTATCAAGTAGTGGCCGCGCTGGTCTTTCCAAAGCACACTCATGTATTCCGGGTTCATTACCGTAACGGCGATCGCCACGAAGATCGGGAGTGCACATAACAGCCAGGCCGACATGCGTGAACTTGTCGTCAGTGTTTTCAGGTCGCCCAAAATTCGGAACCGCTCGCGGATCGTGTAAGCAACCTTCTCCAAAATCTCTGCCAGGTTACCGCCTGTCTCACGCTGAATAAGTACAGCTGTCACACACATCCGCAGATCCAGCAAAGGCATCCGCTGGCACATGTTCTCCAGCGCGAGCTTCATTGAAAGTCCCAGGTTCTGCTCTTCATACGTCTTGCGAAATTCGGTCGCGATTGGATCCGGCATTTCCGTCGAAACCATGTGTAGCGATTCCGAAAACGCATGACCAGCGCTCAGCGCACGACTGATTAGATCAAGAGCGTCGGGAAGATTTTCCAAAAACGCATCAAATCGCTTTTTGCGTTTCCACCAAACGTGAATAAATGGAAGCGTCGCGGTGAACAAGCCGCAGACGATCATGATCAAGAGGTATGGCGTTATCACGGAAGCTGCCAGCCCACCCAGTATTCCGGCCATCACTGAGAACATGATCAGTCTGGAAGGAGTGATATGCAGGTCAGCCTGATCAAGCATTCGCTTGAGTTGCATGGCTGATTGCAGACGAACGAGTTCACGATTGATCCAGGGGATTTCGCTCAGCAGCTCGTTACGCGCGAGCACAATATCGACGTCCTCGGTGTTGGCCGAGTGCAATAGAGCTTCGGATAAGCGTTGTTGCAGTCTCTTCCTCTTGGCATCGGATCCGTGAGTCGCAGCGAGATAAGCGCCGAGAACCAGGAACAGGGCAAACAGGAATACCAGGAACGAGATAATCATGCTCGATTACTCCTCGAAGAAAACTCTCGGCAGTTGCAGTCCATGAGACTTCAGGCGTTCGGCGAACCGTGGACGAATTCCGGTTGGTTTGAACCGGCCAATGACCTGGCCCTGTGAATCAACACCGGTGCGTTCGTACAGGAAGATCTCCTGCATGGTGATGGTCTCGCCTTCCATGCCGGTAATTTCAGAGATTGAAGTAAGACGGCGAGTACCGTCTGACAAACGGGCCACCTGGATCACCAGGTCCAGTGCTGAGGCGATCTGCTGTCGCATGGCGCGGTCCGAAAGACGCATTCCGGTCATCTGGATCATTGTTTCGAGCCGGGCCAGAGCGTCGCGCGGGGTGTTAGCGTGGATCGTTGTCAAACTGCCATCGTGACCCGTATTCATCGCCTGAAGCATGTCGATCGCTTCGCCACCGCGCACCTCACCAATCACGATGCGATCAGGTCGCATACGAAGCGAGTTACGAACGAGGTCTCGCTGCGAAACTTCACCACGACCTTCGATGTTCGGTGGACGCGTCTCTAATCTGACAACGTGTGGCTGTTGCAGCTGCAGTTCAGCCGAGTCCTCAATCGTCACAATGCGTTCGGTCTCAGGAATGTAAGCGGAAAGCGCATTCAGCAATGTGGTTTTACCGGCGCCAGTACCACCAGATATCAGCACGTTTAAGCGAGCGTTGACACACATCTCCAACATGTCAGCGATGTCTTTGGTTAACGCCTTGTTGTCGATCAATGCGGTCATCCGCAACGGATCGGAACCAAAACGGCGAATCGAGAGAACCGGACCATCGATGGAAAGCGGGGGAATAATTGCATTGACACGCGAACCGTCTTGCAGGCGCGCGTCAACCATGGGAGACGACTCGTCGATGCGACGGCCGACTGAAGAAACGATTCGTTCGATCACGCGCATCAAGTGCTCGTCATCTTTGAACGTGACGTCGGTAGCTTCGAGTTTTCCACGTCGCTCGATGTAGATCGTGTTATGAGAGTTGACGAGGATGTCAGAGATCGTTGGGTCTTTCAGCAGCGGCTCGAGTGGTCCTAGTCCGAACAGCTCATGCTGAACGTCCTTGATCAGTCGATCTCTTTCCGACGTTGAGATCGGGAGATTCTCTTGTGAGAGAACCTGCTCTGCCAACCGCGACACTTCGGCATTCACCTGCTCCTGTGTCAGGGTCGAAAGCTTCGTCAGATCCATGCGATTGATCAGCGCACGGTGTAACTTGGACTTGATCTCCTGAAAACTGTAACCACCGCCTTCAGAGCCAGCACCGTTGCCGTTTCCTGCTCCGGGCATCCCTGCATCTCTAATCAATCGTTCACGAAGTGCCATTTTGTTTTTTCCAGACTGTTGAGTTTAGTAACGTTGGTCTAAATCTTTTCCATTGAGGTCTGCAGGTCGAACTTCTGTCGGGAGGGTTCGCGCTTCAGAAATGAATTCCAGAAGCTGCTTCGCGGTTTGGCCTCGCTGACAGGAGCCGTGGCCTGACCGAGAGTTTGCGAGATACGCCT
>DATBMP010000054.1:0-2371 GCA_036554845.1 Pyrinomonadaceae bacterium | reverse complement strand
TCCTCGAAGCGCAAAAACGAGAGCGAACCGTTCGCGCCGCATTTGAGCAACAACGAAATGAAACGATTGCTCAGAACAGCGCTGCGGTGAACTATCGGATCTTGCAAGGTGAGATTCAGACAAACCAGGACCTGCTGAATGGCTTGTGGCAACGCTTCAAAGAGAATGATGTGATTCTGGCGGGAACACCGAACAACATTCGGGTCACAGATTACGCCAACACACCTGAGCACCCTGTCGGACCGCAGCGAACCAGAGGCGTCGGGTTGGCCTTCCTCTTCTCTCTGGTCTTTGGTGTTGGTCTTTCATTCGTTAAAGAGCTTTCCAACAACACTGTTCGCACGACTTCCGATGTTTCGCGTAAGGTCCGGCTTCCCACAATCGGTGTCGTTCCGAAAGTAAAGAGCTGGCCTAATGGTGGACTGCTGCAAAGTTCTAAAGCGTTACTACACTTGAATCAGAAGCGCACCCCTCGTCCTTTACTGAAGGATGAAGGTTCCGATTCACGTTTAGGCGAAGTCTATAGAAAGCTTCGCACCACGGTGATGCTGTCCAAGCCGGGCAAGACCCCCAAAACGCTCTTAATAACATCGAGCGTTCCGGCGGAGGGCAAGACCACTACGGCTGTAAACATGGCCACGGTCCTGGCGCAAACCGGTGCCAACGTTCTCATCATCGATGCCGACATGCGTCAACCGACGCTGCACGAGATTTTTGATCTTGATAACAAACGAGGGCTGAGTACGTTACTGGCTTCGAATTTCACTGAAGCCGAAACCCTGTCGCTGATTCAAAAGGACCTGGATACGGGACTCGGTGTCTTGACCGCGGGTCCGGTGCCGCCGCAACCTGCCGAACTCCTTTCTTCAGATCGGATGCGCCGGCTGCTCGCTATAGTCTCTGACTCATTCACGCATGTCGTGATCGACTCGACACCGATGGTTTCGTTCACGGATTCCGTCTTGATCGCGAGTCTTGTGGATGGAGTAATTCTGGTAGTGCAAGGTGGTAAGAGCCCATACGAGATCGTTCAGCACTCTCGCAAAGAGCTGCACGACGTGGGAGCAAACATTTACGGGGTGGTATTAAACAACGCCGATGTTTCTGCTCAGGACAGCTATTACTACTATCAGCAACCAGCATAGTTCGCTACGCCGATGGAAGCGGTCCAACCCTTAGGGAATCAGTCCGCCACGATTCGAAGATCCAGCATCGGATTGCGCGAGCGAACCAGCCAGGCTCTTGCAAGCGTGACTTTCTTCGGAACGCTTGCAATTGTCACTCTCACTGCGATTCCTTATGCGACAGTGCAACCATGGTGGATAGCATTGTTCGAGTGTGGTGTCTTCGCTTTAACCGCTGTTTGGATCGTTCAAAGCGCAGTCGCTGAGAAATGGAAGCTGTACAACGGGCTGCTGCTGGCGCCATGTTTAGGTCTACTCTTACTCGCCGTCGTCCAGACGTTGCCCGTGTGGGGCGCGCAAAGAGAGACGATTAGTAGCGATCCATATCAAACAAAACTCTGGATCCTTCATTTTGGAGCTCTGCTACTAACTGCCGCGATTCTCCTTCGTCACACGTCTACTACTCGGCACTTGCAAATTCTGATTTTTTTAGTCGTTGCCGTCGGCGTGCTCAGTGCCGTCTTTGGATTGCTACGTCAGATCATAGGCTTCAACTTGCCCATTCAGGGGTTTCTATCTCCGTCAGCTCAGGGTACCTATGGACAGTTCATCAATCGTAATCACTTTGCGATGTTGATGGAGATGTCTCTTGGCCTGGCTGCGGGAATGATCGTTGTTGGAGGTGTCCGTCGCGCTTACATAGCACCGCTGCTTATCGCAATCGCTATCCTTTGGGTCGCGCTGGTGATGACCAACTCTCGCGGCGGCATCCTTGCGATGCTCGGTCAATCAATCTTTCTGACACTCTTTTTTAACCTTGCCAGGAATCCACTCGCGAGTAACCAGAAA
This sequence comes from Pyrinomonadaceae bacterium, assembly GCA_036554845.1. GTDB lineage: Bacteria > Acidobacteriota > Blastocatellia > Pyrinomonadales > Pyrinomonadaceae > PSRF01. Next base: position 398 of record DATBMP010000054.1, on the reverse strand, counting down.
CAGTCAGTCATCGGTCGAGTGCTGGTGACAAGTCGAACCATTCGAGTCCTGCTCGCCGCGGCCCTGGTAATAATCGTTGGCTTTGGTGTGGTGTGGGTTGGTGGCGATTCCTTGATGCACCGGCTTGAGACTCTGCCGCGAGAGTGGAGCGCGGATACCACAGCCAGAATGAATTCATCCAGAGTTGAAATCTGGCAAGCGACGCTTCAGATGATCCAGCACCATCCCTTAACGGGGATCGGTTTTGGAGGCTTTAGCGTTTCTTTGCCGCAGTATCACGACGCATCCGGGCGATGGATCCCCCAGGAGGCACACAATGATTACCTCGAGATCGTGGCATCGGGTGGGATTGTTGCCTTATCAATGCTGTTCATGTTCGTTGTCATCCTGGTAAGGGA
>DATBMP010000038.1:0-2509 GCA_036554845.1 Pyrinomonadaceae bacterium | reverse complement strand
AGCTCGTACGAAAGATATTGATGAGGTCTTCGATACTCTTGAGTCAGACTTACGTTTAGTCGTCGCCGAGTTCGCGCGCAATCGTGTTTTTGTTCACGCAGGAGTCGTCGGTTGGAAAGGTCATGCGATCCTGATTCCCGGAAGAAGTTATAGCGGTAAGAGCACGCTTGTTTCTGAATTAGTAAAAGCAGGGGCCACTTACTATTCGGATGAGTTCGCGGTTTTGGATGCACGCGGTCGGGTCCATCCGTTTCGCAAGCCACTTGAGATAAGAGAAGAGGGTCAGTTTAAGCAGACGAGGGTTTCCATTGACGAGTTAGGAGGCCGCGCCGGCACTAAACCTTTGCCAGTCGGGTTGGTCCTGGTTTCGCAATACAAGAAAGGCATCCGGTGGAGGCCGCGCAGGTTGAGTCCAGGCGAAGGTGTCTTGGCCCTCCTGGCGAACACGGTTTCGGCGCGACGCAGCCCTGAAAAGGCCCTCGCGGCCCTTGAGCAGGCCGTTTCAAAGGCGCAGATTTTGAAGGGGTCGCGTGGCGAGGCCAGTCAGCTAAGTGAGGCAATAATTGGGCATTTGGAGGAGAAAAAGCGTGATCGACCATAAAAATGATGGTAGACTCGAACCAGCTTTAGGCCCCTCAGGCTACATCCTCAAGTCCTTGTTTCGCAGTATCCCCAAAGTTCGGAGGCAGAATGAAGACGGACCAATCTAATAAACCTCTGGCCCGAAAGCAGGGCTTAGTCGTGAAAGAGGTAAGCGGCGAGTTGCTCGTCTACGATCTTGATCGTGACCGCGCACACTGCTTGAACGAGACCGCTGCGATGGTCTGGAAGTTCTGTGACGGCCGAACTAACACGAAGACCATCGCCTCACTGATGGCAAAAGATCTGGATGTAACCATTGATGAAAAGATCGTTTGGTACGCGCTCGCTCAATTGGGAAAAGACAACCTTCTCGAACAGCAGCTAACCCCTCCTTCGAGTTTCGGTAAGTTGAATCGTCGGGACATGATTCGCGCATTGGGAATCGCCGCAGTGGTAGCTGTGCCCGTCGTGACTTCGATCGTCGCGCCGACTCCGGCCCAAGCTGCGACCTGTCTTCAATCCGGTGCTTCATGTACCGGCGGTCAACAATGCTGCTCCGGACTTTGTAACAACAATATCTGCGCATAAAAGACAGCTCTTCCCAGATGGAACTAATTGAGGTGCTGACCGGTGTTAGCACCTCTTCTTGATCTAACAGTCGTGGACCTCCGTTCAAATAATCGCACGCGCAAAGGCCAGTTGGTTGCCACTGCGCTCTCGGGATCCTGGAGAGCAACCCAGCTGTCGCCGGTTGGTCTGTCGGCATGTCATCTCGATGAAGTGGCGCCCTTGCTTTATGGATCCGGTGCGGCTGCGCTGGGGTGGTGGAGATTACGATCAACTGATCTTGCGCAAACGGAGTCGGGAGAAGTCCTGCATCAGGCTTATCGTCTGCAAGCGCTTCAATCAGCGATTCACGAACAGAAGATTGAGAAGTTGTTTCGCCTTTTGCGACAAGCGTCAGTCAATGCAATCGTCGCGAAGGGTTGGTCCGCCGCTCGGCTTTATCCAGATTCGGCGCTGCGACCATACGGCGATATCGACATTCTGGTCCATCCATCAGATTTCACGACAGCAGAAGATGTCCTCAAAAGTCCTGAAGCCAGGGACTGTTGGGTTGATCTCCATCACTCATTCGAGGAGATTGACGAACGCAAAGTGGAACAGCTTTTCAGCCGCTCGACGCTGATCTCTTTGAACCAAGAGATGATTCGAGTCTTGAGCGCGGAGGATCACCTGGCGCTGCTTTGTGTGCACATGCTCAAGCACGGTGCGTGGCGACCGTTGTGGCTCTGTGACATCGGAGCCGCCGTCGAATCTCTTTCGCCGGAGTTCGCCTGGGACGTCTGTCTCGGCACGAACGCGCGAAGAGCCAACTGGATCACAAGTGCGCTCGGGCTTGCACGTCGTCTTTTGCAGGCAGATATCTCTCTCACGCCTCTGGCAACTGAGGCCATGTCACTTCCCACGTGGTTAGAAGAGAACGTCCTCAAGCAATGGGCCGCACCATTTGCAATCAACCAGCCCCCGATGAATCACACCGCGCCCATGATCACCTACTTGCGAAATCCGAGTGGTGTTGTTCGGGCACTCAAGGAGCGCTGGCCCAATCCCATCCTGGCTACAATCAGCATCAACGGAGAGTTAAATGACTTTCCGCGCTTTCCGTACCAGATCGGCAACTGTGTGATGAGAGCGGCCAGATTTTTGAAGTTGTAGGAGCAGACGTACAAGTAATGACGTTCTGTGCTATAAACTTTCGGTCCGCTATTTGGGTCTCCCGACACCTTAAAGGCCCTCGTCATTACTGATTCTCACAGCATCCAGAATGAAAGTTAGAACTAACGGTGTGAACTGTGCCGCACGTCTTGTCGCGATAATCGCGGTAGTCGGTCTTCTGGTTTCCCTGGCGCCTGTTTCTGGTGCT
>DATBMP010000029.1:0-4659 GCA_036554845.1 Pyrinomonadaceae bacterium | reverse complement strand
AAGCGAAGCGCGACACCGCCTTGGATCACCCGCTTTTTCGAATCGCTGACATCATTAACAATCCAAAGCGGTGTCGCACTTCGCTTGCCACCGCACTCCAAAGTTTGGAAAGGTAGGTAATACGAATGCTCGATTCTCCGGAGATTTTAGTTCCGATAGATTTCTCTCCTTGCTCGATAAATGCATTGCGCGTGGCGATTGGCATGGCGTCGCCGGGAGGAGATCTGACTCTGTTGCATGTGATCGATCATGATTTTGTGAATGATGCTGTGGATGCCGGTTTGGGATCGGCCGAGGATATACAAGCTCGAATGCGGGAGAGGGCAGAGGCTAACTTTGACGCTGCCATGGGCGGGGTCGAGCCTGGTTCGGTAAGTGTGGAACGAATGATTGTCATCGGTTCGCCGTTCGTTGAGATTTTGAAGATTGCCCGTGATCTGGATCTCCCAATGATCGTGATGGGAGTGAAGGGACGTTCGACACCGCCTGAAGAGTTGTTGTTTGGATCAACTGCGGAGAAGGTGTTACGGGGTTCCAGAGTTCCTGTTCTTTGTGTGCCGTACTAAACGTGGGCTTTGGACCTGGGTTTTTGGTCTTTGGTCAATCTCTTGAGGATCGCCGACCAGCAGTATCGAACGTCCCTGATCTAAAGACCCAGGTCCCTAGACCAAAGACCAAAGACGTCCCTCAATCGAACAATGAAAAGAATCGCAGTCATACCAGGTGATGGCATCGGCCCGGAAGTAATCGCTGAAGCTGTTCGCGTCATTAAAACTCTCAGCGAAACGCATGAGGTTCAGCTCGAGACGACCCGCTTCGATTGGGGCGCGGAAAAGTTTCTGCGAGAGAACATCACGCTACCACCCGACGGGTTGGAAATGCTCGCTCGAGACTTCGACGCGATTCTGGCCGGAGCTTTCGGCGATCCCCGCGTACCTTCGAACAAACATGCGGAAGACATTCTGCTGGGAATGCGTCGTGGCCTTGATCTTTATATCAATCTGCGGCCGGTTCGATTGCTCAACGAACGTTTGACACCTTTGCGCAACCGAAAGGTCGAGGACATCGATTTTGTGGTCTTTCGCGAGAATACCGAAGGCGCTTATTGCGGCGCAGGCGGGTTTTTAAAGAAGGGGACTGACGATGAGATTGCGACGCAAGAGGAACTAAATACTCGTCGAGGCGTTGAACGGATCATCGTCGCAGCTTTCGAGTATGCGCGTGCAAATGGACGAAAGCGCGTGACAATGGCCGATAAGTCGAATGTGCAGCGCTTCGGAGGCGATCTCTGGCAACGTGTATTCAAAGAGGTCGCGAATGGATATGCGGAGATAAAAGCCGATCACCAATACGTGGATGCGATGGCGATGTTCATGGTTCTGGACCCATCTCAGTACGATGTGATCGTGAGCAACAATCTCTTCGGCGACATCCTCACAGATCTCGGCGCGGCGGTGCAGGGAGGTTTGGGATTGGCTGCCTCGGGAAATATTCATCCAGGCAGAGTGTCTCTGTTCGAACCAGTGCATGGAAGTGCGCCACCTTTGGCTGGGAAGGGAATCGCGAATCCGGTTGGTGCTATTTTGACTCTGGCTATGATGTTAGAATACCTGGGTTTCAAGAAAGCAAGCGTAGCAGTTGAAAATGCGGTTCGCGCGTCGATTGAACAGAACGAGACGACACGCGATCTCGGCGGAGATCTTTCAACGGAACAAGTGGGCAAGGCAATTTCCGCTCGGCTGCGCACCATCGAATAATTGCCGCGGGGATTTTTATGAATCGGCGCAATAGAACACTCACGCACAAGGTAATTGCTCTCATTGTCATAGTCGCGTTGTTGCAGATGGTCGGTGTCTCGCCGGGGATCATCATTTTTCTGGTTGGTGCAGGACTGTTCGTTTCATACATCGCGAAGCGTGCCGAACACCGGGAGACTCAACAGATCTTTGCCTTCTACATCGCCGCAGATGAAATTCTTCGCAACGAACAACGAGAGTGGTATGGATTTGAGATTGCCGAAGTAATAGCTGATGCCGAACGCGTAATGAATGCGATGCCGGACCCACCGCCACTATGCTTCTTTGTTGTGGGAGCGCTTAATCATCAAGCCGGTGACTATGCCGGCGCGGTCGAGCATCTGGATCCGCTGCTTGATACGGAATGGTTAGAATCTCGCCGTCTTGCAGGCCCTTCTCCGCAATTGCGACGTTACGTCGAGCTACTAAGAGACTTGGAACGCGACCCATCAATCGCCCCGCAAGCGTTGAGCGCGGTGCGGAATCTGGAACGCATGCGTCAAAAGCATCTGGTTCAATTGAGTGTTCAAAGTCGGGAACGATTGCAGAATCAGAACCGCGGTGAAACGACCGTCGAGAGGTTCTCGTTCACCGCTACCTCGAGCGCGACACCTAAAGAGAACGTAACATTAAATTCGATCGTCCCGCCGCCTTCCATCGCAGACGTCTTGCACGACGTCTATCCTGACGACAAATCGCACTCCTGATAGTAGACAAAACCACTTGTTCGAGAGTCCCACAGCCGAAATTATCGCGATTGGTTCTGAGTTGCTCGCTCCGGACCGCAGTGATACGAACAGCCTCTGGTTAACTGAACAACTTAACAGCATCGGTATCGAGGTGATGCTGAAAACAATCGTAGGTGATGATGACAATCGTCTTGAGGAGGCGATCAAAGACGCGGTCAAGCGATCGAAAGTTGTGATCACTACCGGCGGGCTTGGCCCAACTGAAGATGACATCACCCGAAAGGTTGCTGCACGAGCGCTCGGTCGCAGGTTGTTTCTCGACGAGGACGTGTTGCAGGTGATTCGAGATCGCTTTCAGAGCTTTGGCCGAACAATGCCGGAACGAAACTCGCGACAGGCAATGGTCATTGACGGAGCTGAAGTTCTTCCCAACCCCAATGGTTCAGCGCCCGGTCTATTCATTGAGCATCAAGGAACCTCCGTCGCCCTTCTTCCTGGTCCACCACGCGAACTTCAGCCAATGTTTCAGGATCACGTGCGGGCGAGACTCGTTTCGAAGGCTGGGAACATCAGGGTGGTGCGGCGAATCTTAAAAGTAGTGGGAATGGGCGAATCTGCAATCGATGAAAAAATTGCGCCAATTTATACCCAGTACACGAACCCTCAGACTTCAATCCTCTTCAATAAAAGTGAGGTGGATGTGCAACTGACTGCGCGTGGTCGAACAGAACAGGATGCCAATCAGCTGTTGGATAAAGTCTCCGCCCAGTTAGAAGAAAAGTTGGGCCACTCGATCTTCTCTTTTCGTGGCGAAACGATGGAGGAGGTGGTGGGTCTTCGCCTAACGCTTGGTGGGTATACGTTGTCCGTAGCTGAAAGTTGTACGGGCGGTTTGATCGCCGAGCGACTGACGGACGTACCAGGATCGTCACGTTACTTCATTGAAGGTGTTGTTGCTTACTCGAACGACGCTAAGACCCGAACGCTCGGCGTCGAACCAATTTTGTTGATGGAGCACGGCGCGGTAAGTGGACCCGTTGCTGAAGCAATGGCCGAAGGTATTCGCAAACGTTCTGGTACAGATTTCGGCTTGGCGGTTACTGGAATTGCTGGACCCGATGGTGGTACGGAAGAGAAGCCAGTTGGTCTTGTCTATATTGCCCTCGCCGATGATGTTCAGACTCAACACCGCAAACTAATGCTGCCAGGAGATCGCTACCTGGTTCGTTGGCGCGCCTCACAAGCCGCGCTGGATCTCTTGCGTAGAAGGTTGATTTAGCTCCTGCATCAACCGTAGTAATCCGTGCAACGACCCGCTTGTAGCACCCCTCAACGACTTGTATAGTCTCGGTTCGCGTTAGCCCAGATTTCGCGAACTGCTGCGGAGTATTAATGAAGCCAGCTCTGGTTCTCCTTCAGGCATACCTGCTTGGCTCGATTCCATTTGGATATCTGTTGGTTCGTTTGTTGTCGGGTTCCGACATTCGCGAGAGCGGTTCTGGAGGTACCGGTGCGACGAATGTTTCGCGTAAGGCAGGTAAAGGTGCGGGAGTTGCCACGTTGCTGCTGGATGCTTTAAAGGGTTTCGCGGCGGTCCTGATTGCTCAGAGGATACTGGATGGTTCGAGCGATAGTTTCTGCTTCGTGGGAGGTGCGGCGATAGCTGCGCTATTGGGCCATATATTTCCGGTGTGGCTGAGGTTCCGAGGAGGAAAGGGTGTCGCCACCGCTATTGGTGCCTTTCTTGTTCTTGATGCCGTGGCGTTGGCAATCGCAGGACTGATCTTTCTGTTGGTTGTGGCACTTACCCGTTACGTTTCACTGGGATCGATTTTGGCTGCGGCTTCGCTGCCGATCTTGATCCTGGTCCAGCAGGTGATCGGGCCGGTGCCAAACTTTGAATCACTGATCTTTACCGCCACAGTTGCGGCGGCGCTGATCATTTTTGCTCACCGGGCAAACATTGGCCGATTACTCACGGGCAGTGAGAGTAAGTTCGGGTAATCGTTGATGCAGCGAGTAACAATAATCGGTGCCGGAAGTTGGGGGACTGCGTTGGCAGTGATCGCTGCGCGCGCAGGACACAGCGTGACTGTTTGGAGTCGAACGAACGAGATTGTTGAGTCGATCAATCATCAGCACGTCAACAAGAAGTATCTGACCGAGACGCGCTT
>DATBMP010000003.1:0-6754 GCA_036554845.1 Pyrinomonadaceae bacterium | reverse complement strand
AAGCGAACTTAAACCAACCCACCGTGGCTCCCTTAATGAGTCCCCAGACAGTTCAGCCTGGTGAGACGACGGTGGTGCGTCCTGCCGAATCACCGCGAAAGGGATTGACAGCGCGCCTCGGTCTTGCTGCGTTAGTTGTCTTCCTGCTCGCGCTCGGTGGTTTTGGTTTTTATGCCTACAAGCAAAGGCAGAATAGTCAGAGTGCTGCGCTCCCTATCGCTTCTCCAACGAGCACACCAGTGGCCGAACCTTCAGAACAAGCGGTGCAGGAGCCGACTCCCGAGGCAGATCAGGTTCAGGAGGACCCAGCTGCGGACGAAGTTGACACTGTGACGGTGAAGAAAGAGAAGGCGTCGGTAGAGCGAGACAAAACTGCGACAAAGAAGACCGAAAAGAAAAGAGACACCGCGGTCCAGGATGAGCCGACCGTGGTTGTTCCTGAGATGCCCGACGTTCCTGAAGTTGATGTGCCAAACAATCCCCCGCCGCGACGCGGAGTAATCCAACGTCGGGCTGGCGGAGTGACCATTCGCACTTTTCCTGATGGTACGCACGTGATCACTCAACCGGATGGCACGCGCGTAATGATCCGCCCGGATGGTACGCGTCAAGTGCTTAATCCGGTGCCACGTCGTCGTCGCGTACCGCCCAGACCTTGAACCTGACCTCTTCAAGCAAAAGTCTGCTACCACCCCATTACAATCGCTTGGTGAAACTCATGAAACGTTTTTCAGTATTTAGTCTTGCTACCGTAATTCTTGCTCTCTCTCTTTTTTCGGTCAGCGTGTTTGTTCCGCACGTTAATGCAGATGCTGCGGTAGAAGTAGCCGAAACCAAGCCATCCATAATCCGAGTCGCGCCACCCGCTCCGGTTTTCGATCAGGCAAGTCGCCTCAGTGAACTGGCGGAGCGGCGGGCCCGTGTTGCGAAAGAGATTGGTGCAACTTCTATCTTGATTCTGTTTAGCGCGGAACCTCGCGTTTACACTAACGACGTCGATTACCCCTACAGGCAAGAGAACAATCTTTTTTATTTAACGTCCTTGAAGCAGGCTCGCGCCACTTTGATTCTAATGCCTGGAAATCCTTCACTACCGGAAGTGCTTTTTTTGCCGCGCCGAATTCCCTCGGCCGAAGTCTGGTCTGGTCACATGTACAGTGCCGAAGAAGCGAGCCGAATCTCAGGCTTGAAAGAGATCTGGGATGCAAGAGAGTTGGATCCTTTTCTGAAAGCACTTGCTGCTCGGCAGGCTTACCGGCCAAAGCCGGAAAACGTTTTCATGTCCGCGGCTACTGGGAGTGATGCGACTGCTTCAGATCAGCTTCTGGCGGCTGCAGCGAAGAACGAAGCGTCTGTCTATCTGTTGAATCCAAGAAACGCAGAGAACAGAGAGTATCAACGTGAGTTTCGATTTAGCTCTGAGTGGCCTAAGACAGCTCCCGGCTTCACCATAAAGAACGCAGCGCCGATCTTTGCTGCAATGCGTTTGCGAAAGTCTCCGATGGAGCTGCGTTTGTTACAGCATGCAATAGACATCACCAGCGAGGCACTGCAACGTTCGTGGTTAGCCGCAGGCTCTGCAAAATGGGAATACGAGATCGATGCGAATGTGCTGTACACGTTCAAGCTGAGAAATGCAGACAACTGGGGCTATCCCTCGATCGTCGGATGTGGTTTGAATGCGACGACGCTTCACTACAACGAATCACAAGGCGAGGTGAAGAGCGGCGATCTTCTGTTGATGGATGTCGGCGCTGAGTACGAACACTACACGGCGGACGTCACACGAACTATCCCGGTAAATGGCAAGTTCACGACGGCGCAGGCTGAGATCTATCAGATCGTTTACGACGCCCAGGAGGCAGCAGCGAAAGCGACGAAGCCTGGCGCTCGTATTTCAGATGTAGATCGAGCAGCGACGCAGGTAATCAAGGAAGGGTTGTTCAAAGTCGGTCTGATTACAGATGTAAATTCTAATCAACACCGGCTCTTTTTTATGCATGGTACTTCGCATTGGCTCGGGATGAATGTTCACGATGTCGGCGACTATTCAACGCCGCTCGAACCAGGGATGGTTTTTACTAACGAGCCGGGAATTTATGTGAGAGCAGATGCGCTTGATTACCTGCCGTTTGGTTGGACGCCAGCTGATTGGGAGAAGTTTAAGGCAACGATTCGTCCGGCTTATGAAAAGTACAAAGGAATTGGAGTGCGGATTGAGGATGACATGCTGGTGACGGCGGATGGTACACGCTGGATGACGCAAGCGCTGCCGCGAAGGATCTCTGAGATCGAGGAGTTCATCGCGAAAGGACGGTAGGGGATTGCCGATTGATGATTGTGGGTTGGGGATTGCGGGACTTGCGTGGTCAGCGAGTCAGTACCACCTCGCGGTAGCGGGTGGATCCTCAACATTTCACAATGCCAACAATCGTCGATCATCAATCGCCAATCTCAATGTAACGACCCACCCACTCCACCTAATAAAACCATCTCCTAATGCACCCTGAGAACCACCTCAGGGCGGTCCGAAAAAATCCGTGTTCTGGAGGCGCTTCGCCTGCCTCAGTCTTTGCCTCAGCTTCCAGTGCCAGAAAAAACTGAGACGCCATCATCTTCGCAGTGCCTTGGATCATCCGTTGGCCCACGCTGGCGATTGTCCCGCCAACCTGAAGATCGCCCTGATACTTAATCTGAGTCGTTCCATTTGCCTCCTCAAGATCAAGATCACCTGAACCTTTCAAAAATCCCGGCGAGCCTTTTGCTTCAACGACAATCCGATAATGTTCAGGCGGGCGAACGTCCTCAAGCCTAACAGTGCCATTGAAGACTCCTTTGATGGTGCCAACGCCGGCGCGAATCGTTGTCGCGTATCGATTCTCGGCAGTTGCTTCCAGGCGTTCGCAACCAGGAATGCAACGCTTGAGGACTTCGGGATCGATTAAGCACTCGAATACACGCGCGCGCGGCGCATTCAGCTGATGTGTTCCCTCGATCTTCATCTACTGATTACGCGCCGCCGCTGCTGCCGCTTCGAGTGCGCGGCGGGTGTGGACTTTGGCGAGGTGGCGGCGGTAATCCTCTGAGGCGTAGAGATCGGCATTCGCATCGACGTTTTCACAAACCAATCCTGCCGCCGATTGGATAGCAGAATCGTCGACTGGTTTGCCAACGAGTGCCGCTTCAGTTCCGCTGGCTCGATAGGCTTTGGAGCCGACGCCGGTGACACCAACTCCTGCTGCCGTGCACGAGCCGTCATTGCCGAACGCCAGGTTGACGGCGACACCTACCACTGCAAAGCCCGAGGCCGGATGAGCAACTTTGCGATATGCGTGTCCAAATCTGCCCTGGGGTTTTTGAATGCGGATCTCGCGAAGGATCTCACTTGGTTGTAGTGCCGTAGTAAGAAAATCGACAAAGAAGTCGTCAGCGCTGATTGAACGCTCGCCCTTCGAACCGACGACGACGAGTTCAGCACGCAAGGCAATGATCGCGGCGGGCCAATCACCGGCGGGATCAGAGTGGGCCAGACTTCCACCAATCGTGCCTTTATTTCGCACCTGCACATCACCGATGTGGCCAGCACAATCCGGCAGCAGCGGGCATGACTGTTTGAGCTCGGAAGAGGCCTCGAGCTGATAATGAGTTGTCATGGCGCCGATGCGAATTTGACCGCCGTCCTCGCGGATGTAAGACAAGTCCCGGATGCGACCGATGTCGATAAGCAGGCGAGGTTGAGCCAGGCGCAGTTTCATCGCGGGGATGAGACTGTGACCGCCGGCGAGGAGTTTCGCGTCGTCGCCATTCTGTGCGAGCAGGGTCACGGCTTCGGCGAGCGTTTTTGGTGCAACGTAATCAAATTGTGCGGGGATCATTATGTCCTCCTAATAGATACAGTGGTCAGGATCGGTGGTCAGTTGTCAGTGTCAGTTGTCATTTGTCAGTTGTTAGTTGATCCGTGGTCAGTCACGATGGCTGCTGCTTTGCCGCATCCCTTGCGGTAAGGCTTTGCCTTACCGGTAAGGCTTTCAATGGTTTGGCTGCGCCTGCTATGCGGCGGATTAGGCGAAGCCTAGTTCCACTACGAAGTTAACGGTAAGGCAAAGCCTTACCGCAAGGGGTGCGGCAAAGCCGCCGCCATCGCGACTGACCCCTGACCTTGACCCCTGACCTTGACCACTGACCTTGACCCCTGACCTTGACCACTGACCTTGACCACTGACCTTGACCACTGACGACTCACTGACCCCTTATCAATTTCCAAATCGCTTCTGGCTTCACCGGCATATCCAAATGTCTGACGCCCAACGGTGCGAGTGCATCGACGATCGCTCCGACAATTGCTGGCGTCGCGCCGATAGTCCCCGCTTCTCCCACACCTTTCACACCCAATGGATTTACCGGCGAAGGTGTCTCAGTCCGATCCAATTCCATCCACGGAACCTGTGACGCTTTGGGTACCGCGTAGTCCATCAACGAACCAGTAACAAGCTGTCCCTGTTCGTCATAAACCACCTCTTCGAACAAAGCCTGGCCGATTGACTGCACTATGCCACCATGGATTTGCCCATCGACCAGCATCGGGTTGATCACCTTCCCGCAGTCGTCCACCGCTACGTATCGCAGAAACTTTACATCTCCGGTCTCACGATCCACCTCAACCACTGCGATGTGTGTGCCGAACGGAAAAGTAAAATTCTTCGGTTCAAAAAAGTAGGTTGCGGATAATCCAGGTTCCGTATCGGGCGGGAGTTCCTTTGCGAGGTGTGCGGCCAGTGCCACATCCTGAATCGTGATATGTGATCTGCCGTTCGTTTCGGGTTCGGGAAGTGCACCCGCGGGAGCTTCACCAACCGGAACGACGGGAGTTGATTCTCCCGCGACTGCTGCCTGTGCAGCTTCGCGCGTGAACTTTCCGCTTTCGAAATTGAGCACTGACGTTTCGCATTGGAGCATGTGCGCGGCAATCTTATTGGCCTTCTCTTTCAGTTTTTGAATTGCCACAAGCACCGCAGTGCCACCGACAGCAGTGGCCCGGCTGCCGAATGTGCCGATGCCGTATTGCACAACACCGGTATCTCCGTGAATCACTGTCACGTCATTCAGATCCACCCCTAATTCATCTGCTGCGATTTGTGCGAACGAAGTCTCCTGGCCCTGACCGTGCGGTGATGCGCCCGTCAACACTGTGACTTTTCCGGTTGGCTCAATTCTGACTGTCGCGCTCTCCCAACCGCCGGCCGGCATCGCGTTGGATGGACCAAGCGCGCAGATCTCGACATAGGTTGAGATACCAATACCCATCAAACGTCCTGCAGCTCGTGCTTGTTCTTGTTCTTCGCGCAGTTGCTGATAATTGATGATCGATTGGGCTTTGTTCAGTGCCGCAGCGTAATCGCCGCTGTCGTATTCCAATCCAGTAGCGGTGTGGAAAGGGAACTCGGTGGCGGCAGGAAAGTTCTTGCGTCGCACCTCAGCTGCGTCAATTCCCAATTCAGCGGCAACAAGGTCGAGCGCGCGTTCAACGACATAGGTAGCCTCAGGCCTACCCGCACCACGATAGGCATCGGTTGCCATCTTGTTGGTGAAGCAAGCTGTGACGTTGATCTGTATCGCTGGAATCTTATAGGCGCCAGACAACATCAAGCCGGTCAAGGTTGGTATGGCGGGCGTCAAAAGTTGATGATACGCGCCGAGATCTGCAAAGACGTTGTAGCGAAGTCCGGTGAGTGTTCCATCGTTCTTGCAACCGATTTCGATATATCCGATCTGTCCGCGACCATGAATCGTTCCTTGAATGTTCTCGCGCCGGCCTTCAATCCACTTCACCGGTTTGTTTAGTTGCATCGCAATCCAACCCAGCAATGCTTCTTCGGCATACACGTTTAATTTGGATCCAAAACCGCCGCCCACCTCTGGAGTAATCACACGCAGCTTGTTCTCAGGTATGCCAATCATCAGTGCCAGCTGTGTGCGGAGAAGATGAGGTATTTGAGTTGAGGACCATACGGTCAGATCGCCTTCGCCTGGGAAGTAGCGAGCCAGCACACCACGAGGTTCCATCGCGATCGGAGCGAGTCTTTGATGAACGATACGCTGTTTGATAACTCGATCGGCTGACGCTAACGCAGCGTCGATGTCGCCCTCGCCGGCTGTAAGTTTGTAAGCGATGTTATCGTCAAAGTTCTCGTGAATGACCGTGCCACCTTTTGCCGCTTCTTCTACGTCTACGACGGCGGGAAGATCCTCGTAATCGACCATCACAAGATCGACTGCGTCGCGCGCGACGTACGGATCAATTGCGACTATGGCGGCGACAGGGTGGCCCACGAAGAACACCTTGTCCTGGGCCAGAACCCGATAATTTGGGACCTTGAGATCTGGCAATGCGCCCGCGCAAGGAACTGGTCCAATGCCAGCAACGTCCTTGCCGGTATAGACGGCCACCACGCCTGGGAGTTTGAGCGCTTCACTGGCATCGATGCTATTGATTCTTGCATGTGGATAGACCGAGCGGACGAACGCGACGTGCAGCATGTTTGGCAAGCGAATGTCGTCCACGTAGTGTGCCAGGCCTTTAATCAACCGCGGGTCTTCGGTTCTTTTTATGCGTTGACCAACGTATTTCGATGCCATAGATCCTCCGTCAGTGGTCAGTTGTTAATAGTCAGTTGTTAGTGGTCTTTGTAAGTGGAAAGACCAAAGTCCCCACTCCCGTTACCTCTTCGCGGCGAACTCAATCGCCTCCACAATG
>DATBMP010000567.1:0-5239 GCA_036554845.1 Pyrinomonadaceae bacterium | reverse complement strand
CCTCGATGACGGTGAGTCGCTCCTCGATGACGGTGAGTCGCTCCTCGATGACGGTGAGTCGCTCCTCGATGACGGTGAGTCGCTCCTCGATACCCGTCAGCCTCTCACTGAACTCGTTTAGTTTCTCTTCAAAGACCAACTGACGTTTGTCGATTACATCCAACCGTACCAGGACTTGCTCCCAAATTGGTCTGGTTTCGCCAAGGCGCCGATCCACACGCTCTTCCAGGGTACTGAGCCGGTTCTCCATTTCACCGAACCGCGTCTCCATTTCACCGAGCCGCGTCTCCATTTCACCAAAGCGCGTCTCCATCGAGCCGAAGCGTCGATCCATCGCACCCAGCTGAGTTAGGATCAACTGTACGCCGTCTGGTGGTAATTCTCTTGTGAGGTTTTCGCTCATTGTGTCCTTCCTTAAGTAATGGTGGCTGATCCGCGCTTTGTTCAGTTTACGAACACGAGCGTCTCAGGTTCGAAGAACTTACCTCACTACTATATTCACAAGTCGCTTCGGAACCACTATCACCTTCGCAACCTCGCGTCCCTCGATTGATGCTTGAATTTTTTCATCGGACAACGCGGCTGCCCGCAGCTCATCATCGGAAACCTCAGGCGAAGCGATGACCCGTGAGCGAAGTTTCCCATTCACTTGCACTGGAATCTCCAGCTCTTCCTTGCGGGCCAGGTCCGGGTCGGCTTGCGGCCACTTCGCCGATGACAACAAGCCTCCTTCATGGCCCATGCCTTCCCACATCTCTTCAGAAGCATGAGGAGCAAAAGGTGCCAACATGATCACCAGCGCCTCCAACGCTTCGCGCACGGCAAATGCCTCAGCGTGAGAGGCACTAGACGGATCTACTCGAAAGTCGCTCAACGAATTGAACAATTCCATCAGCGCAGCCACGCTTGTATTCAGATACAGATGCTCAAAGTCGTTCGTGATCTTCGAGATCGTCTGATGAGTTTTTCGTCTCAAGGCTCTTGCTTCCAAACTGAATTCTTCCAGTGCCGGAGCTTCAATGTCAGCGCCGGCTAAACGCTCTCTCCACTGCCAAACCATTGTGTAAACCCGACGAATGAACCTAATGGCTCCTTCAATGCCGCTTTCCGACCAACGCAATTCGTTCTCAACAGGCGCCGCGAAGAGTATGAAGAGCCGCGCGGCATCGGCACCGAAGGCCCGAATCATTTCGTCAGGATCGACACCGTTGCCCAGACTCTTCGACATGGCTTTCCACTCGTCAGTGCCCTCTACAAGATTGGTCACCATTCCTTGAGTCAAGAGTCTCTTCACTGGTTCATCGAACGAGAGCAGTTCGATGTCGCGCATGAACTTGGTCCAAAAGCGCGTGTAGATCAGATGCATCACGGCATGCTCATCACCGCCAATGTATTGATCGACCGGGGTCCACAATTTCGTAGTCGAGGGACTGAAAGGAAGCGCTTCGTTGCGAGGATCACAATAACGAAAGAAGTACCACGAGGAATCGACGAACGTATCCATCGTGTCAGTATCTCGGCGTGCCGGTGCCTGACACTTTGGACAGGTGGTATTCACAAACTCCGCAACACTGGCCAATGGTGACTGTCCGGTACCAGAGAAATCGGCACTCTCTGGTAAGTTCACCGGCAGGTTCTCGTAAGCTTCAGGCACCGTTCCGCAATTCGGGCAGTAGACAATCGGAATCGGCGCGCCCCAAAAACGCTGACGAGATATTCCCCAATCTCGAATTCGATAAGTGACCGCTGGACCACCAAAGCCATGAGTCTCGGCAAAATTCGTCATCTCTGCCAGCGCAACTTCTGACAGCTTACCGCCCCACTCGCCGCTGTTAATCAAGACGCCGTAATCGACAAACGCATGTGGCATGTCAACCGACTGATCTGTACCTGCCAGCGAGTGAGGTTCGGCCGAGTTTTGTCGATGAGTTACCGGTGCAATCACCTGCCGAATGGGTAGCGAATATTTTTGGGCGAACTCAAAATCACGTTCGTCGTGTGCGGGAACACTCATCACCGCTCCGGCGCCATAGTCCATCAACACATAGTTCGCCACCCAGACCGGAATACTTTCGCCGTTGAATGGGTTGATAGCCAGGATGCCTGTGTTCATCCCAATCTTCTCTTCCTCTTCATCAGAAGCATTGGCACGGTCCAACGCTACTTTCTTGGCAAACTGGGCTACGTCGTCCTGCAAAGACGATCCCTGCAACAACTCTGCAATCAATGGATGTTCAGCTGCCGCAACAATCGCGGTTGCACCAAAGATCGTGTCGATACGAGTTGTGAAGACACGAACCTTCTTGTCGCTCGCCTTTATTCCGAAATCGATATAAGCACCGACACTTCGGCCAATCCAATCGCGTTGGCGTTTGAGCACTTTCTCAGGCCAACCCGAGTCGATCTCCTTCATATGTTCAAGAAGTTGCTCCGCGTAATTCGTAGTGCGCAAAAACCACTGTTCCAGATCTCGCTTTTCCACTCGCGTTCCGCATCGCCAGCAGACTCCTCCCGAGGATTGCTCATTCGAAAGGACGGTCTCTTCTTTAGGACACCAGTTGACCGGTGACAGCTTCTTGTAAGCAATACCTCGCTCGAACATTTTCAGAAAGAACCACTGGTCCCACTTGTAGTAATCGGCCCGATGAGCAGCGATCTCACGAGTCCAGTCATAACTGATACCCAACCGTTTGAGCTGTCCACGCATGTGCTCGATGTTGCGTTCGGTCCAATCGCGTGGATTCACACCTCCCTTAATTGCAGCCTGCTCTGCCGGTTGTCCGAAACTGTCCCATCCAATCGGATGCAACACGTTGAACCCCTGCAGGCGCTTGTACCAGGCGAGCGCGTCGCCTATCGAATAGTTCCGCACATGGCCCATGTGGAGAAAACCTGATGGATACGGCAACATCTCGAGGCAATAAAACTTGGGCCGAGGATCGTCGTCACTGACTTCAAACGCGCGCGATTCCTCCCAACGGCGCTGCCATTTCTTCTCAACGGCTTCGGGAAAATATTTCTCGTCCATATCGTCGATTCCTATTAAATAAAATGATCGTCCAATGCCTGCCGACCAGACGCACAAAGGCACATTAAAGCATTATGACGACTAGCCGAGCTGATTTTGTTTTGGAGCAAAGAGTCGCCGCTCCGCGAGACCACGCTTAGGAAGCGAGGTGCAGAAGCGGCACCGTTAGGAGGAGTTTGGAATGGGAACGTCCAGTCATAAAGTCACCATCAAGATTGGCTGTATCTTAACTCACGTCGAAATCGGTTGTCGACTTTTAGTTGTCAGTGGCGAGAAATGAGCGTAGCGCATCCACATTTCTCACGTCGTCGCCAGGGTCATCCACGGGAGTTTCGAGAATGAAAGCGCAGTGAGCCAGTTTCGGATGTCTTGCCACTCGCCTCAGCGCGTCCCGACCGATGTGGCCCTGGCCGATATGCCAATGGCGGTCAACTCTTGAATAGTACTGCGCACGCGAGTCGTTGAAATGAATAGCACGCACATTCCTTGTGCCTACTGTGAAGTTGAGCGCCTGTATCGTCGCCTCTAAACCATCTTCTTCGCGAATATCATAGCCGGCGGTAAACGCATGCGCCGTGTCGAAACAGACTCCCAACGGAACATGCGGGCATAAATCCATCAGCTCACGAAGATGTTCGAACCGGTGACCGATACACTCACCCTGGCCCGCCGTGTTTTCGAGAAGGATGCGAATCGAACCCAAATCAAGATCTGCTGTCGCTATTTTCAAACTCTCAGCACAGGTAACAATTCCATCGGCTTCGCATGCACCACGGGCGCTGCCCGGATGGACCACCAGATAATCGACGCCGAGTAGCAGTCCTCGTTCTATCTCTTCACGAAAAGAAGACCTCGACTTTTCTAACATCAAATTGTCTGCTGCGGCGAGATTGATGAGGTAGTTTGCGTGGATAGCTACTGGGGAGATTCGAGTTCGACGTCTTACTTCTTTAAATAGGGCGATATCGGCGTTGGTCAAAGGTTTTGCTTGCCAGCCTCGCGGGTTGCGTGAGAACAGCTGCACGGTTTGACAATCAAGCTCTTTCGCTCTGATCAGTGCTTGATGAAGTCCGCCTTTGATCGGCGCATGAAATCCGATGCGCGGCTTTCTTTTCCGAATCTTCTTCTCGGGCGTTGGCTTGACCGCTAGAGCAGGACGACGTTTCACTTCTGCACTTCTTCCATCACCCGGAGGATGTTTCCGCCAAGAATCTTTTGTACGTCTGTTGCTGTGTAGCCTCGCTTCATCAATTCGCTGGTGAGGTTGGGAAGATCTGCAACAGTCGCCAGATCACTCAAGGTTGATTGCACGCCATCGAAATCGGATCCGAGGGCGACGTGATCAATACCCGCCACCTTCACCACGTGGTCTATGTGGTCCACCAGTCGTGACACGCTCACAGGTGGTAACCGCTTGGCATATTCCTGCTGACGAACGCGATCACGCGCCAACTTCTTTTGCGCCGCATCACCAGGCTCATTTTCGGATGCACGCTTCACCTGCGAAGCGATCTGCGCATCGACCTGCTTCTTCTTTTCACTCCAACCCGGTTCAAGATGTTCCGGGTAGAAGATCACGCTGACCACGCCTCCAGTTTTCGCTATCGCTTTGATCATGTCGTCAGTAAGATTTCGGGGTACATTCGCGATCGCTCTGCAACCCGAATGAGTCGCGATAACTGGTTTGTTGGCGGTCTCGATGATGTCCCAGAATGTCTTATCTGAAACATGAGACACATCTACCATCATTCCCAGCATGTTCATTTCGCGAATAACCGCTCGACCAAAATCATTAAGCCCTCGGGTCTGTCCGACTTCATCGTTGGATGATCCGGCCCAGCTGGTGCTCACACTCCACGCCGGAGACATGTAACGAACTCCCATTTGGTAAAATCGTTCAACCATTTCCAGCCGTTCATCTATCGCGTAACCACCTTCAAGTCCCATCAAAGCCGCCATCTTTCCATCGGCAACGATCCTCCGTACATCTGCTGCAGAAGTTGCCAGTTGCCAAAGATCGGGGTGCTTCTGGGTAAGTTCCTTGACTGCCGCAATTTGGTCATCCGCTCTCTTAATTGCGCCCGCGCCGCCACCACCAAAAAGCTGGGGTTCGACCCAAATCGAAAAGAACTGTGCATCGAGCCCTCCTTCACGAGCGCGCACAGTATCGAAATGACCATCCGATAATCGAGTGGTCAGATCCACCTCTTC
>DATBMP010000557.1:0-19219 GCA_036554845.1 Pyrinomonadaceae bacterium | reverse complement strand
CGCCCTGACGGCGTGAGGTCGATTTGCCAGCAAAGTGATTGTTTGTCCGGCATTCACACGAAAGCTCTCTCCAGCAATCTCGATCTCAGCTTCTCCATCCAATACAACGACTAGAGCCTCGAACGGCGCGGTGTGCTCGCTTAAGCCCTCACCTTCACTGAAAGCGAAGAGCGTAACGGTGCCGCCCTTGTTCTTCAGCAATACCCGGCTGACGACGGATCCTTCCTGGTATTGAAGTAGATCGACGAGCTGCTTTACCTCCGCAGCATTTTGCGAGGTTAGCTCCGATTCACTCATCTGGTTTTCCTTTCCGACTTGCGTGGAATTAGCGGGCACCTCTCAGTGTTTGACCGCTGTTATTGCGACCGCTCCTATTTGTTTCCGGTTGCGCCGAAAAACGGACCTCATTTCCAGCACTCTCTGGCGCGCCTGCTTGTCTCGAAGGAGGTTCCAAACAAAGCGTGAAGCTCCGGCAAATCCTTCGTCGCGAATTAATCTTCCGGGTTCCAACAAACCCATCGGCGCTGTCTCGACTGTTTCAACCGTAAACCCTTCGGACTGCAAAAGCGTTTTCCATTCAGCAATCGTCAAAGGCCTGACACCATGGTGTACCACGCCGGTCAAGTTTTTCTCAGTCTCTCGCCGTGCATCTTCATCAATGGTTTCTAATACGAGACACATCTCATGAATGCCATATCGCCCTCCAGTTTTGAGCAAACGATATGCTTCTTGAACAATCTCTCGTTTGGCCTGCTCGGTCTGCATAGTGAGCATTGCCTCGCCATAAACGACGCTAGCGGAATTGTCAGGGAGTCCGGTATCCGAAGCGCTTCCGACAACACACCGTTGCCGTTCTCCACTCAGATAACTACTGACAATCTTTGCCGCCGCCTCATCTCTTTCGACGGCAGTGAAGGATGCCGGCTGGAGCGAGAGTGTGATCTTGGCTGTGACCCCCATGCCAGGGGCAAATTCCACTACGTCATCCGAGCGTTGAATACGCAGCGCGTGCAATAGTTTGCGAGTAAGTTGCATGCCGCCCGGCCTCAGGACGCGTTTGCCCAAGCGTGCCAGCACCCAATGACCGGGCATCCGTTGCGTCTTGAGTCCTTCACCGGGACTAGTTGCTTCTACATGGTCTTGCATGAATTGCTCCAGGATGATTGGTGTCGCGAAGATCATACCCTCCTTCCTTCCTTTTTGCAGGGAGCGCGGGCGTCCTCGCCCGCCCGGTGGCTGACCACGGACTTTGGCACCAGGCGGGCGAGGACGCCCGCGCTCCCCGGTGGCTGACAAAGAACTTCCGGCTTTGGCAACAGGCGGGCGAGGACGCCCGCGCTCCGGGCGAGGACGCCCGTGCTTCCGGCGAGGACGCCCGCGCTTCCGGCGAGGACGCCCGCGCTCCCGGCGAGGACGCCCGCGCTCCCGGTGGCTGTGACAAAGTTATGTCTATGGTAAATTCGCAGTCTACGTGGAATGGAAAGATCCCTATCGGATGCGCCAGGACCTTATCCAACATCAGCAATCCAAACCTTTAGTCGCCGCGTCGCATTATCTTAATTCAGCGCCTTTGATCTGGAGTTTTCTGCATGGCCCAAGGCAGCAGGAGATTGAACTGATTGATGCGGTACCGTCTCGTTGTGGTCAATTGCTTGCACTGGGGGAAGTCGATGCCGCGCTGGTTCCGGTGATCGAGTTTCAACGGATTCCGGATTTAACGGTTGTTCCCGATGTTTGTGTCGGCTCGCGTGAAAAGGTTCTAAGTGTTGTGCTGGCGTCGAAGAAAGAGGATCTTCGCGACGTGCAGACAGTTGCCCTGGACGAATCCTCTCGAACTTCTGCGGCCCTGGTAAAAATTATCTTTCGTGAGTTTCTCGACGCGGAGCCTCGTTGGACACCTTCGCAGCCGGATCTGCAACAGATGTTGGCGAAGAATGACGCAGCACTGATCATTGGCGACCCAGGAATGACATTCGAGAGACAAGGGTTGTTTGTGTTCGACATGGCGAGTCTGTGGCGCGAGTACACGGGTCTTGGATTCGTCTTTGCGATGTGGATGATGGGCGAGAATTCCGTTGAACGCTGTCGAAGGATTGACTTCAGGACTGTTGGCGAGGAAGGACTGGCTTGTGCGGAAGAAATCGCTGCTGTTTACGAAAAGCAGCTGGGCCTGTCATTTACAGAGTTGCTTGATTATCTCCGCGTCAACATAACCTATCGCATGGATGCTGAGATGCGTTCTGGATTAGAGTTGTATTACAAGCTCGCTGCCAAACATGGCCTAATCGAAAAGGTGAAACAATTGGAATTCAGGTAGTGTGCTAATGAATAGAACACCCTCTCGTTTGGTTGTTGTGATTTCGGGGGTCGTATAGTAATCGGCTCTGCCGCACCCTTGCGGTAAGCCTACCGCTTACCCTTAGTCGAATTTGAATAGGAGGCTATGCCTAAACTGTTCCGTCTTTGAGGCATAGCCTCGAGCAAAATACATGAACTTTCGGTGAGCCGCAGGCGTACCGCAAGGGTGCGGCAGAGCCGGAACCAAAACCCTTTTTCTGCAAAGCCGGCTTGCCTGCAACTGAACCAGTACCCATTTTTGGCAACAGCGCGACAGATGGCATAGTATTGAGGGGCACTTCGGATGAACGACGCTAAACACATTCAGAACATTCTCGATCGAGTTATCGCCGGCGATCGCATGACGACTGAAGAGTGCACGACGCTCCTCGAATCATATGAGATCGCTCGTATTGGAGTCGCCGCTGATGAGATGCGGCACCTGAGACATGGCGACAACATTGTTACTTACATCATCGATCGCAATATCAATTACACGAATGTCTGCAACGTCGTCTGTACCTTCTGCGCGTTCTATCGACGACCGGGTGCGCCCGACACTTACGTACGGACCATCGAAGAGATCAGCGAGAAGATTGATGAAACCATCGCCTTAGGCGGCACTGGTGTGTTGATGCAGGGAGGACTGCATCCTGATTTTGGAATCGAATGGTATGAAGACCTGCTTCGCACGCTAAGATCGAAGTATCCAAACGTTCAGCTCCACTGTTTCTCACCGCCTGAGATCCACAACATTCATCTTATTTCCGGCTTGGACTACGAAACCATCATGGGTCGTTTGAAGGAAGCCGGACTCTATAGCCTGCCCGGTGGTGGAGCCGAGATCCTTGACGACGAAGTACGCAAGCGAGTGGCGACGAAATGCACTACGGATGAGTGGCTGGCCGTGATGCGTGCAGTTCATCGCGTGGGACTTCGCTCCACAGCGACGATGATGTTTGGGATTGGTGACCGCATTGAGCACCGCGTGAGACACCTTGAGCGAATTCGGAATCTCCAGGATGAGACCGGAGGCTTTACCGCGTTCATTCCGTGGACATTTCAACGAGAGAACACAGCCCTCGGCCGGCGCATAAAAGATGAGCCCACGGGGATCGACTATCTCAAGATGCTATCGGTGTCACGTCTTTTCCTCGACAACATCGAGAACTTCCAGTCGTCGTGGTTGACTCAAGGCCTAAAGTTGGGGCAGGTCGCGTTGCGTTTTGGCGCAAACGACATGGGGTCTGTGATGATCGAGGAGAATGTCGTTTCAGCAGCCGGAGCCCATAACGAAGCAGATGAAAGGATGTTGCGCTACCTGATACGCGAAGCCGGGTTCACTCCGCAGCAACGCGACATCCTCTACCGGCACGTCAATCGTGCTGAGTCGTTGGAACTTGACTTAACTCCGGTACACGCTTGAAGAAGTGACTGGGTTGTTTAGGCGGCAGCTGAGCGGGCGAGAAAAGCCTGACGCACGACTTCATTAAACTTTTCAGGATGCTCCTGTTCGGGCATCATCCTGCAGTAATCAAACACCTCAAAACGCGCACGTGGATTTAGCTGGAGCAAGCCCAATCCATGTTCCATGGGTGTGGTTGTGTCCTGCTTTCCCCACACCAAAATGACCTTCTGTTTGAGGCGTGCGAAGGCGGCTCGCGTGTCGGTGTTGAGATAACCAGAAAGAAATGCGGCGATCGCGTGCTGTGCGCCTTGCTGATGACTGGTGGCGTAGAAGTTGGTGACCAGCCGATCCGTTACGCGGCGATGATCATAGAAGAGATGTTTACGCGCGTAGTCTCGAATGCTTCGCTCGCTGGCCATCACGTTGTAGAACGAGGTTCCCAAAACCGGAGACTGCAACAGGCCATAGAAGGCGGCTCCTGCCATCCCCGGTCTGCTGTTCAATTTGTCTGCGCCAGTAGGAGCGTTCAGTACGAGCGAGTTGATTAGCTCGGGATGCTCATCGGCAACCCGGATTGCATACGCGGCGCCTATCGAACTGCCCACCACGTTTGCCGGCGAGCCGGCGACTTCACGAATAAAATCGGAGATCAGATCAACGTAAAGATCCGCAGAGTACGGCGCGGTCGCGGGCTTGTCCGAAAGACCAAACCCGAGCAGGTCCAGTGCATAGACACGAAAGTCTTCCGACAATGGGTCAAAATTCTTTCGCCACATGAAGCTGGAGGCGCCTGCTCCCACGCCGTGAATGAAAACCAATGGTGGACCCTGGTGCTCATGCCCCGAGCTTTTGTAGAAAACTCGACCATGTCGCCAATCAAAAAAGTGGGCCTGGCCACCGAGCGCGCTGTCGTCAGGTTCGTTGGCGTTACGACGTATCGATGCGTTGACGGCGGCGAGAGCAGCCATACCGGCGCCACCTGCCAACATTGTCTTCCACATTTTGCTTAGCTTGCTCACGGGTCTTACCTGCACTTAGATGAACGCGTAATCAAACTGTTCCTGGTGGATTGACGGATCACTATTGACATCGACTGGTCCAAGATACTCTTCGATCTCATTAAGCACGTCGCGCTCAGAACTGCGCAGCGCCTTTGCAACTTCCGGATGAATTCTCAAAGTTGTTTGCTTGTTAGTCGCGTTGTCCATAGCTTTTGACAAACGCCGGGCTTCTTCCAAAAGTTCATAGCAAACAGTTTGCGACGACTTGATCAGTCCAGCACCAGAACAGTACTGGCAAGGCGCGCACAGAGTTCGTTCCAGTGATTGCTTGACTCGTTTGCGAGTCATGATCACTAAACCAAAATCGTTAAAAGAGAGGACCTTCGTCGGTGACTTGTCACTGCGCAAAGCGTCTTGAAGCGCCTGCATCACTCGCGTTCGATTACGACGTTCTTCCATGTCGATCAAGTCAAGCACGATAATCCCGCCCAGATCTCTGAGCCGAATCTGTCGCACGATCTCATCGACAGCCTCGAGGTTTGTCCGCGTGATCGTATCCTCGAGCCGGCCACTGCCGCGTCCGACAAACTTTCCGGTATTGACGTCAATTGCGACGAGTGCCTCCGTTTGGTTGATAACGAGGTAGCCACCGGATTTCAGCCAGACGCGCGGTTTGATCGCCTTGTCGATCTCCGCTTGCACGCCATAGTTTTCAAGAATCGGTTGTTCGCGCGTGTAGAGTTTCACGCGCTTTACCATGCGGGGTTGGATGCGATTAATAAACTCGACGATGCGCTCGTATTCCTCTTCCGAATCGACTCGAATTGCCGCGAAGTCATCCGAGAGTTGGTCGCGAAGAATTCGTTGGACCAAATCAAGATCGCGATGGACCAACGACGCCGGCTTCGATTTCTCCGCTGCCGCCCGAATGTCGAGCCAGGTGCGTACCAGGTAGCGAACGTCTTCACGCAGATCCTTTTCCGCGATGCCGACGCCTGCGGTGCGAACGATGAATCCGCCTGACGGCACGTCCTCTTCCGCACGCAGCATCTGAATCAACTTCCTCAATCGCTGACGTTCGCTGTCAGACTCGATCTTTCTCGAAACACCCACATGCTCAACAGTCGGCATGTACACAAGGAACCGGCCGGGTAGGGCAATGTGTGAAGTAATTCGGGCGCCTTTCTTGGCGATCGGTTCCTTGGCGATCTGAACAAGGATCTCCTGGCCCTCTCGAAGAAGATCTGTGATTGCGGGTTGATGACGATCTCTTCGTGAGAACCCCCCGCGCTGACCACGACCATCATGCCGTCTCTCTCGACCTTGTGGAGCTTGAGGCGGAGTTGTGGTTGCTGGCAACGGTGTCGTTGCAACAACTTCAGGAGCAGCTACCTCGGCAATCGTGACTTCCGCCTCTTCATCCTTACCGTTCGAATCAGAATTTTCTGTTCCCGCGGCATTTTGCTTACCTGGCCTCCGACGGCGGCGACCGCCACGGCGCGTAGCAAACTCAGCACGCGAGCGTCCGCTCGAAACGCGAGCCTCGCCATCCTGAAGATCTTCACCTTCCTCAGCTTTGGCTGACTTGGACGACCTCTTCTTCGAAGCTTTCTTGCTGGCAACTTTCTTTTGACCAGATTTCGAAGCAGCGGCTTTTCGTGGAGCACGTTTCTTCTTAGCAGCTGAGCCTTCAGCTTCCTCATCAGATTTCTTGCCGCGCCGTGACGTTACAAGTTCAGCTTCGATCTCCTCTTCATCGCTCACGCGTTCAAAAGTGCCGCGGACGATCGCCTTATCATCAAACTCATCGATAAAGCCTTCGACATGGGCCGCCACCGGAGACTTCATGCGCCCACCAGCGTCAACGCTTCCTTCGGAAAGATCGCTGTCATCGATTCGTTGAAACGACTCGTCTCGATAACCACTGGAAGGCATCACCGAGCCCACTTCTGCCGTGCGAAAGTCATCCTCGAGATTGAACTCGACAGCATGAATTTGATCAAAAATTCGCTCTTGCAAGCGCGCGTCTTTGAACATTTCGCCGTTGGCGGCCGTCTCTTCTTCATCAACGATTCGTTGAATTGAAGGATCGCCGGCCACGAAGGGCGTGTTGATGTCTTCCGGAGTGGGCCGGTGTGTCGGCGCAATCTCGCGTGGGGTCAGCTCAGCCTCGTCCTTGCGGCCGCGTCGCCGTCCTCGTCTACCGCGTCGTCGAGTTCCGTCGCCTAGTTCAGTGTCGGGGGCGATTTGGGCTTCAGCGAGCACTGCGGCGGGCTCAGCTTCGCGCAAAGGCTCAGCTCGTTCTTGTGTTGCCTCCATCCGGTGTTCGCGTTCAACCCGGGCCAGCGCAATCTCTTCAGCAGCGACACGTTGAGCGTCGGCCGGATCACCCTTCTTTGATTTGTCGATAACGATGCGTTCGAACTCTTCCTCTTCATCAAAGAAGTCCGAGACGTAGAGGAACGCGTCGCGCTCCAGCCCGATATCGACGAAAGCCGATTGCATGCCCGGGAGGACGCGCATCACTCTCCCCTTGTAGATATTGCCGACGATGCCCTGGTTCTCTTCGCCGCGCTCTATGTAAAACTCGGTCACCTTTTCGTTTTCGATGATCGCGATCTTCTTCTCACGTCCGTTGACGCTGACGATCAGTTCTTTTGCCATTTTGTAACTAGTGTCTCCTGAAAAGTGTGTTTCGACAGCTCGCAGTGGAGCGCAATGTTGGGAGCATTAAACTCACCATCACCGCCTGTAGTCGAAACGATTCTTCTCTCAAATTGTGTGGCTAAACCGGGCAAGCAGCCGTCAACGATCAACGCGAGGCGCGCCTGGTTAAAGTTTAGCGAGTCGGAAGTCCCGAACGCTGTTGATTGATTCTCTGGTGTGTCCGACAGGTAAGAAAGCACGATCGCGAAAGGATCGTCTTGCTGTCGATCGGAGAGTTGTCGAAAGTTGCGTTGGAAGTGCTTCTTGCGTGGAACTGAAGCGGCCACCGCTCGACGGTGATTGAAACTGTTCAAACTGAGAAACCCTAACTAGCCGCCGCGCACCCACCACTAAACTCTTTAAGACCGGGAGCACATTTGTGTTTGAAGTGTGCTCGAACCTGTCCTCCAGTTATTTTGTGGATCCCGGGTGTGTCTGACCTTCGGGGCGCTTTATTGCCGACGCTGTCGGCATGTGAGCAGCTTTTCAATAAATTGTTTAAGCGAGTCGTCGAACAGTGCGACGACGTTGAAATCTTCGTTTCGCCTCTGGCGCACAGAATCAAAAGCTTTTTCAACTTTGTGCTTTGGATGTTTCGGCCGGCGCTATTCGCAACCGAGATGAAAACTTCCGGAGGGCGAACTGGCATGGAGTATAACCGAACGCTTGAAAAAGGCGAAACAAAACTAATTTTGTTGAATAGTGGTTCAAGTTTGATGACGGCTTTGCCCTGATGCCTCGGCCGAACCTTCATAACTTTTGATCGAGGCTATGCCTCAAAGATGGAACAGTTTAGGCACAGCCTGATATTTAGGTTGGAATAACGGTCAGCCGCAGGCTTACCGCAAGGGTGCGGCAGAGCCGTACCCAAAAGACTTTTTTGGGCAAAGCCGCGCGCGGGGGTTATCTGCTCTTCTTGGCTTTTCCTTTTTTATTTTCTCGAGGCAGAACCTTGTAGTGAAGTTTTACGACGCCATCAGGCCAGGTCTTGGTGTCGTGAAGTTCCAGGTTGAGGTCGCGTTTTCCCGGCGCGATCAGCGGAATGCCTTCACCTATAAGCGTCGGGATGACGAAAACCATCAACTCGTCAATCTGGCCGGCATCGAGAAAGGAAGCGATCACCTTGCCGCCACCCATCATCCAGATGTTCTTGCCCTTTTGCTTTCGGAGACGCTTGGCGAAGCTTTCAGCACTCTCAGAAACAAACTCCAACCCCGGAAGGTTCTTCCCGGGCCGGTGTGTAATCACGTAGTTCGTGATCTTCGACTTAGGATCAGTGAACGCTTCAACCTTTCCACCAAATCTTTCCACAGCTTCATCAAAAGTTCGACGTCCAAAAATGATCGCATCGATCGATTTTTGAAAAGCAGTCATGCCGTAGTCGCTTGTCGCCTTTTTTCGATGAAGCCAGTCAACGCTACCGTCGTGGCGCGCAATGTAACCATCCGCACTGGTGGCGATGAAGACAATGATCTTTCGTTCGTTGTCCATCTGACGTATTCAGATTTAGGGTTGGAGAATCAGTTTACGAAGCGCC
This sequence comes from Pyrinomonadaceae bacterium, assembly GCA_036554845.1. Lineage (GTDB taxonomy): Bacteria > Acidobacteriota > Blastocatellia > Pyrinomonadales > Pyrinomonadaceae > PSRF01. Next base: position 10,230 of record DATBMP010000557.1, on the reverse strand, counting down.
GCAGTTGAACGCTGATAGCAAAACCGATGGCAATGAATGTCGCGATCAATGATGCGAGACCTGCACTCAGAAGCGGTAGCGGCACTCCGATCACAGGCAGTATTCCCAGGGCCATTCCGATGTTGATGAAGATCTGAAAAGTAAGTCCGCCCACAATCGCCATGATCACGAGCATGCCGGGTCTGTCTGGCGCCCGGCGCGCCCCGGTTATCAACCTCGCAAGCAGAACCGCGTACGCGAGCAGTACCAGAATGCAGCCAATAAATCCTGTGTTGCCGGCGGCGACTGAGAAGATGAAATCGGTGTGGGCTTCAGGTAAGAACTTGAGAGTGCTTTGAGAGAATTCTGTAGACAGTTGTGCGCCAAAAAGACCACCTTCACCCACAGTCAGAATGGATTGCCAGGTGTTGTAACCAAATCCGCGACGGTCTGCCTTCTCGGGATCGAGAATTACATTGATGCGTTCCTGCTGGTAACCCTTTACTAAATTCGTTTTCACTCCGACCCAATAGGCGAATGGTAAGGTGACCAATCCCAGGATCAGGGCCGCAATGACAATCCGCATCTTGATGGCCGACAGAAACAGAACCACGCCAAGTATCGGCAGGTAAGTGATTACGGATCCGACATCAGGTTCGAGCAGAATCAGCGCGCACGGAATGGCCAGGATTAATCCGCCGACAAGCATTTCCTTGACCGCTAATGGTCCAACACGGTTTCTCCCGAAGTATCGCGCGAGCATCATCGCGGTAGTGACTTTTACAAACTCTGAGGGTTGAAATTGTCCGATGCCGCCCGGGAGTTTGATCCACGCGCGCTGACCATTGATCTTCAATCCGATACCGGGGATGAGAACGATGATCAGCAAAATAATTCCGAAGATGTAGAACGCGGGAGCGAGATTCAGCAGTTTGCGATAGTCAGTCAACGCAACGGCAACCATCGCGACTAGTGCGATACCCAATCCGATCAACTGCTTTACCCAGTAAGTCTCTCCCGGCAAGGCGGATCTAATTTGGGTTGCCCCAAAGCAGACGAGACCGACGGCCAACAGCGCCAGGATCCAGTCGAAATCACGAATACTTCTTTTTTGAATGATCGCTACCATTAGTTATTGACGATTGACGATTGCCGAATGTCGATTGACTTAGACTGGAAAGGGCGCGCTATCCACCCCAAGACCCCATACCGAAAAACCAAAAACCAAAGACCAAAGACCAAAGAACTAATACATAGAAACTGACCACTGACCACTGACCTCGGACCTAGGACATCCTGACCACTTATCACACCACCTCATTGATTCAATGCAACGATGTCAGGCTTCTTGGTCTGCTCTGGCTTCGGAGTCTTGGCAACAGGGAGAGCTCCCGGAGGTTCAGCGTGGCGGGTCTTGCGATAGTAAACATCATAGATGCGGCGGATTGCGGGGGCGGCGTGAGTGCCACCAAAGCCTGAATTCTCAATCAGTGCAACCAAAGATATTTCTGGTTTCTCTGCCGGAGCGTAGGACACAAACCATGAGTGGTCCTTGTTCTTACCAACATCCTTTCCCAACCCAACTACCTGCGCAGTGCCGGTCTTTCCAGCAATGTCGAATCCAGCCATCTTGATCGAGGTTGCGGTGCCGTGGTTGTTCACGACTCCCCACATACCCATCGCAACCTCCTGATGAATATCGCGAGGAATCTCCACGACCTTTGGATTGGGCCGTGAATCATCAAGCGGCTGAAATGTTCGGCCTGGTCGATAATCCGGAGAACCTGGGTCACCAATCGGCTTAAACTCTTTCAGCAAGTGCGGCACATACATGTTGCCACCGACTGAAATCGCAGAGATGGTCCGTAACAGCGAGATTGGGGTGATAATGTCGTAAACCTGTCCGAACGAAGCGTACACCGTGTCAATATCGTTCCAGTCAGGATCTCTGGGTTGCATGCGTCGCTTCAGTTCACGCGACGGAGTCAAACTAACGACTTCGTTTGGAATGTCGATGCCGGTGCGTTTATTAAGATCAAACTCATCCACCATCTCAACAATGCCGTCGATTCCCATTTTCAGACCGAGCCGGTAGAAGTATCCATCACAGGATTTCGTAATGGCATAGCGCACGTCCGGGCTGCCGTGACTGCCCATGCAGCGGGTGAACTTGTTGCCGATCGTGATGCCACCACCGCAAATGAGGTTCGAGTCTTCAAGTGTGATTGCGCCTTGCTTCAAACCAGCAACGGCCATTGGTATCTTCCAGGTTGATCCAGGAGGATACCGGCTTTGAACGGCGCGATTGATTAAGGGCTTGTCAGGATCCTGAAGTAGTCCGACGTACTCGGCGCGACCTTCTTTCGTGCCGATGCGTTGCGAGAAGATGTTGGCATCGAAGGTTGGATAAGAAGCCAGCGCCAATACCTCTCCATTATTCGGATCCATCGCGATGATCACGCCACGTTGCGTTACCGAAGTGCGCAACTGTTCTTCCGCCGCTAATTGCAGGTCCAGATCGATGGTGGTAATGAGATCCTGGCCTGGTGTTGGTTGGACCGTTTCAATCTCATCCTGAATACGACCACGGCTATCAACAACTACCTCACGATAGCCATCCTTGCCGCGAAGGTATTCGTCGTAAGTCTGTTCCAAACCACTTTGGCCAATGATGTCCCCTGGTTTGTAACCCTTGTCTTTGTACGACTGCTGCTTCAACTGTTCGGGACTGATCTCGCCAACGTAGCCCAGCACGTGCGCAAGAAGTCCATCGGGCGGGTAACGCCGTTGCGGCTGTTGTTCGACGCGGAGTTCGGGAAACTCAAGACGTCTGGCCTCAACCCAGGCAATGTCGCCGGGAGTGGCATCCTGCTTTACGAGAATAGATTCGAACGCGGGTTGACTCTTGATCTCTTCAAAGTGCTCTCGCAAAAGATCCGCATCCAGGGCTAGCCCTTCAGATAACGGTGGTACGAGCGATTCGAGGTCCTTCCCTCGCAGATCCTCACGAGACATGATCACGTTGTAGATAGGGCGGGAATCGACTAAAGGACGATTGTAACGGTCAAAGATAATTCCTCTGGGTGCGGGTATCGGCAGTCGTCGTCGGCGTTGATTTTGGGCGATTTCCGCGTAGTGCGGGCCCTTCACCACCTGCAAAAGGTAGAGCCGGATTCCCAGCATCGTGAGCAGCGCCAACCCGAGCACTTGAACGGCTCTGAGACGTGCCCGCAGATTCTGTGCACTATCCTCGAATTTCATACCAAGTTAGTTCTTTTTGGACGGTTAGGCGCCGCGGGGAGTTCATCGCCCTCCGATGAACATATAGTGATTCTGAATGAGACCAACGAAGTTGTCCACTACTGATTTTATTGTTCCGACTCTACAGGGCGTGACTATCGTCGTCGAAGCGATCCCGTGCTGCGACGAGCGACTCTCCGGCGTGTGGCAAATTGACGTCGTTGCGTACTCTGCGGATTGAACACGGTATTAAGTAAGAATAGCGCCAGGGTGCCGACGGTTGTGGTGGCGATGAGTTTGTAAATCAAGGTCTGAACGAACGGGACCGTTGGGGGATATCCCAGCGAACGGTGCCAGAAGACATAGATGGCAGCGTCAATCACGGTAGCGGCTGCCAGAACCGGAATCCGCAGCAGAGCATTCTCCAGGTTTATCCGCGTCGCTGCGAAGTAGATGATGTACGCGGTTAGGGTCTTTGAAAAACCTCCTGCACCGAGCAATCCCCCGCTGGCGGCGTCAACAACCAATCCCGCGATTGTGCCAACGATCAATGCTTGCCACGCATCGCGTTGCAACGCGATATAGACCACTACCATTAAAGGGAAGTCGATATAGGCCAGCGGGGCCCAGACCTCGCGAGCGGAGAGTTGTAGGACGATAGCTAATGCCAGGACCGCGGCAATCTTAAGCTGGGGCATGGAAATATTTAGAAGTGCCAATCGCCGATAACCGTTTATCGGAAGCGGCGCCTGGATTCATTGAAGTCGAGGAGGGCCAGAGATTTCGGCAAATGCAAATATGCTGATGAAGATGGTGCAGCGAAAAAGTGTTCAAGTCACTTCTTACCCTTGTCTACATTTGGCAGAGCTTGATCGGGTGCGGGTCTTTGCGGGGGATGATAAAGCAAGACAGCCACCTCTTCGATCTGATCAAGTTTGGCACTCGGGCGGATCAAGATCTCGTGTGGTAGCGTTGGTGTTCCCTGTTTCACCTGGACCACTTCACCAACATTTAGTCCTGGTGGATAGATTCCATCCTGACCCGTTGTCAGGACATAGTCTCCGACTTCAACCTTTTGCAAGCCAGAAACGTAATTCATTTCGACTAACCCGGTCTGGCCCTTTCCTCTAACCGAACCGAGCGCACCGGATTCACCCAACTGGCCAACGACAGCTCCGGCGGCTGCCTTCTCATCAGTGACCAGCATCACCTGAGCGGTCCAGGGAGAAACTGCAACTACGCGTCCAACTATGCCGCCTCCGGTGACAACTGGCATGTTGAGATTGATTCCTGACGAACTGCCTCGATTGATGGTCACTGTGTTGAACCACACCGATGAATCACGAGCAATTACTCTTGCGGGAACTGCGTCATGACCAGTCTGTTCTTTGATCCCGAGTAGACCCTTGAGTCGGTCGTTTTCGGCAGCAGCTTCACGGGCTTGCTTCAGCTCAAGTTCTACGACTTCCAAACGCTGCTGTAATCGCTCGTTCTCGTTCGCAGTACTGTTAAAATTGATAATTCGTTGAATAAAACTGCTGCCCGCGCCACCGGCTTTTGACGAAACTGATTGCACGGGTGAAAAGATTGCCTGGGCCCAAACCCGGACCATTCGCTGTTTAGTTTGGCCATCGCGGGCGTCCACTGCCATCGCGACCAGGTTTGCAAAAAGCAGCATCACGAGCCAGAAAGGGGCTCTCTGCCGAATCTCTCTTTGCGTTCGAACACTTGCCATCCTACATACCGCTTGTCATCGTGTTTTCCCACTTCACTCGCTTGAGCAAATCAAAGTCGGAAAGCATCTTGCCCGTTCCCAAAACAACTGAAGCCAACGGATCATCAGCAAGCGAAACAGGTAGTCCTGTTTCGATTGAAAGTCTCTTGTCCAAATTCTTGAGGAGTGCACCACCGCCCGTTAATACAATTCCTCTTTCAACGATATCAGCAGACAGTTCGGGTGGGGTCCGCTCAAGTGCGACACGCACGGCGTTGATGATTGTCGAAACCGAATCCGCCAGTGCTTCCCGCACCTCTTCGTCGGTTATCGATATCGTCTTGGGAATACCTTCAATCAAGTTGCGCCCCCGAACCTCATACGACAGTGGTTCGTCCAAAGGATAAGCAGAACCTAACTCGATCTTGATTGCTTCAGCAGTTCGCTCTCCGATCAGCAGGTTATACTTCCGTTTGATGTAAGAGATGATTGCTTCGTCCATCTCGTTTCCTGCCACGCGCACCGCACGCGAGTAGACGATTCCGCTCAAACTGATCACCGCGATATCGGTGGTTCCGCCGCCGATGTCGACCACCATGTTGCCGTGCGGTTCAGTAATCGGTAGACCAGCGCCGATTGCTGCTGCCATTGCTTCTTCGACCAGGTAAACCTCGGAAGCCTTAGCGCGATAGGCCGAGTCTTCAACCGCGCGTCGTTCTACCTGCGTGATCTCTGAGGGAATTCCGATTACGACTCGCGGGCTGACCCACGTTTTGCCATTGTGTGCCTTACGAATGAAGTGCTGAAGCATCTTCTCGGTAACTTCAAAGTTCGCTATTACGCCGTCCTTCATCGGTCGTATGGCTACGATGTTGCCGGGAGTTCTTCCGAGCATGTCTTTCGCATCGCGGCCCACTGCCTCAACCTGATTCGTGACTTTGTTAATCGCGACAATTGAAGGCTCGGATACAACGATGCCGCGTCCCTTGGCATAAACCAGGGTGTTTGCTGTTCCCAGATCGATAGCCAAGTCACTCGAGAACAGACTAAAGATAGATTTGAAGGCCATTAATTCGTCACTTTCCCGTGTGTGTAAGATGAGAGCTTCGGAGGGCTGGGCGGGAAGCCATTCGACGGACGTCGCGGTTGGGTAAAGGCAAAGGTGACACTCGGGCGGGAGCTAACTGAGCGGAGACCAAATTTATCCCCTTCGCAACCTGACACCATCTACCTTTCCACCTTGCCCCGCACCAGGCAAGACCGAACTAGATAAGATACACCGAAGTCTAAAGATTTAGCTATCCGGAATTCTGAGACTGTGACGCGGAGTTCTGTTCTTCAGTGTCGCCAAATTGGAAACTCGCATTATCAGTCTTCTCAACCTTTGGGTTTTGAAGTGGTCCAGCAGACACGCGAACACAGTTTTTGTTTGCTGCCTTGGCTTCATACATGGCTGTATCAGCGCAGGCAATGAGTTGTTGAGGAGAGGAAGCGTGCTTGGGAAAGGCAGCAACGCCGAAACTTGCGGTTAGAGAGAGTTTGAGTCGGCGCCCGCCGGTAAACTGAAAACGCTTGATCTTTTCCCGAATACGCTCAGCTACAACTCCGGCCAACTCAACTCCAGTGTCGGGAAGGACAATTACAAATTCGTCACCACCATAACGGGCGACGGCGTCGGTGTCGCGCACAGAGGAGAGAATGACCGCAGCCATCTCCATCAATACGTGTGATCCAACGAGGTGACCATGAATGTCGTTGATCTGTTTGAAATCATCGAGGTCGAGGAAAAGTGCTGCCACGCTGGAACCGTAACGACGGGCACGACGAATCTCATTAAGCAAGAACTGACGCAAGTAACGAGCATTGTGAAGTTTCGTGAGGTCGTCAGTTTGTGAGAGTCGCTCGGCCTCAGCGATGCGGACTGCGTTTGCCAGAGCCGAAGCGATCGGCAGTGACAACGCGTCGAGTAGCGCCACCTCTGTTTTTTTGAATGGAGAGGCACCGGCCGCTTCTCGAATTCCTTCGAGCACCCCAAGCATTCTTTCGCCACATACCAAGGGAATAGCAACAACGTGTCGGCCATTCTCTCGTTTGCGAACGATGCCTGCGCCGGCTGCCGAAAGCTTTGCTGATTTTGATTCAGATCCCTGAGGGACAACTGACTCACCCGACAACACGCGACGCCAATCGTCTTCAAACATCAACCCGGTCTTATCGCCACGCTTGCGAAGCGCGATGGCTTCCAGGATCGACGTCTCTACATTGTTCGATTCAGAAATAAGATACACGGTCCATCGATCCGCGCTGACCAGCGGTTCTAATCCCGCCAGGGCAGTGTGTGCAGCACCAGTTTGATCACCAATGAAGTGAAGCGAGGAAACCAGATCAAATGCAGCGCGTAGACTCTTCGCTTTGAGTCTTGATGGCAACGACAACGAACCGAGTTCGGAAGGTTGCTGCAAGACGGCCGGAAGCTTTAGTTCTCCGGTCGCACCGTGCCCTTCGATCTCGCGGAGGATCGCGGGAAGTTGCGCCGCCTTGTCAGCAATCGCACGGAACCCCAGCCGTTTCAACGACGCACCGTCGAGGCTGCGAAGATTCATGCTTTGGTAACCATTGACGTGCCGCCGGCATGCGATGAGCGGTGCGCCGGGCCAGAAAGCCTTAGCGTGTTCGATCGCAGTATGCAACTCAACCATGTCGGCACCCGGAACAACTTCGTAAAGGACCGCTAATGGTGGGACGCCAAGAGGTTCTGACGCGCTCTCGCCTTCGCGTTGACGAGCTAATGCGACTTCGACTTCAACCTCACGCAACCCTTCAATCAGTGTTTTGACACCGGCAGTGCGCAGAGCCTCAATCAGCTCGTATGCCGGAGCTTCGTGCGCGTCGGTAAGTAGGATTACGTGTTTCGACATCGACTTAAATTACGGTCATAGAGCGCCGGGCATTTTATCTTCCGGCGAGGGCTACGCGGTACTGGCTGCTATTTCCTCTTGGATCCTGTGCCTCCACAGACAATTGACTCTCACCTACCGCTGCCGTGACTTGAAGCTGAAATGATCCGTCGCTGGCAGAGAGAGTTTCGCGTCCGGCAATGCGTATTGTCACACCCGGTTCTGTGCGACCACGCACGATGTAGATGTTGCCGCCCAGCCGTTCGGCCGTGAGAGCGGTAACTGCAACCTGTGAACCGCTGCCTCGAGTTGTAACCATGAACTTCTTCGGTTCACTCCAATCGCTGGTTTGTCCCGTAGAAGCAGTAGCACGCACACGCCAAAAATAGGTTCCAGGTCGCAGATCGCTGGCAGTGAATTCAGTTGAAGCTAACTGGTCTCGCTCAATCACCTTTCCATCAGAAACGAAGAAAGGAGAAGTTGCCACTTCAACGCGATAGTAAGCCGGCGTACCTGATTGAGGTCGCAACCACTTCAGCGGAATGTTCGCCGAACCCTTCACGCCGACAAATACTTTCTCAAGATCGCGTGGTTCCGACAACAATGGCACATCCAACAATCGTTGTGGTTTTGAGATCGTACCCGCTGGGTTGATCGAAACGTATTCTCCACCTTGCAATGATGTCTTCTCTCCCGAGCGATTGGTGGTTTCAATGACACCAGAGTTAACACGAATCTCTTCTGTTCCTTCCGGGTTCACTCCGAAGCTTGCCCCAGTTTGATCACCGAGTTTGTTCTTGGTCTTTGGAGTCTCGACAACGTTCGTTGTGCCTTCGGGTTGCTGTTCGGTGCGCACGTACATCTGTCCACTGTCAACTACGACGTGAACGTTTGTCTTCTTACCGTCGCCGGCACTTGCGTTGTCTCGAATCGTGATCGTGCTGTTAGGACGAACAACCAGAGTCGAGCCATCAGCCATTCCCACACGTGCCCGACCACTCGCCTGGGTCTGCACAGTGTCACCAGGGTACAACTCCGTATCGCTGCTCGGCGCGAAGTTCTCACGCGTGGCAGCACGTATCACTCGGACGTCACCTTCAAACGCAATGAAACGAGCGCCGGCTGGAGGTTTGACAGCTGCCCGTGTGTTTTTGAACGGGTTGCCAAACTTCCAGACGTACACTCCTGCGCCTGCTGCAGTGATACAGAGGACTGCACCGAAAATAATTAAATAGAGGGCTCGCTTTTGAATTACCCACCAATCAAAAGCAAAGCGACCTTGACTCTTGGCCATTGTCTTTTAGGCGATTTAAAGCAGAGGGGCAGTCAATTTGGGGCGGCTACGGGGCACGCCGTTTAAAAGTGAGACGCTGCGGTGTTGCGACTCAGGAAGTATTTTCAAAGGAAGTGAAGTCCGGAAACCGGTACCGCTTGACTTGACGGGGTCGACTTCACAACCAGAAGTCGTTCTCGAATCGAAATCTAACACAGCGTTAAGGTGTGTTCAAGCAAGTTTTCCAGTAGGCAACAGGGCCAAATAACGGCTTTTTACCGACGTTCGACACTCTCTGGTTCCTCTTCCGGCTCAGAAAACTGATTCTGGTCGGGTAACGAGTCTGTCAGATCCTGTGTTTCGGGCTGTTCGTCCGCTTGATAACCGTCATCAAAATCGGGCGGAAGATCTACATCAATGCTTGTCTCCTGCTCGGACGCGGGCCAAACAATCGACGCGACTACAGAACTCGCCAGCACGGCAAAAACGAATATCAGCGAGACCCAAATCGGAATCTGTAAATGTGCGGCTTCCATCAACATCTTCACACCAATAAATGTTAAGACAATTGCCAGACCCGTTCTGAGGTAGTGAAACTTCTCAACTACTCCAGCCAGCAGAAAATACATCGAGCGCAGTCCAAGGATCGCAAAGACGTTTGAGGTATAGACGATGAAGGTGTTGGTTGTGATCGCAAAGATTGCCGGAATTGAATCAACCGCGAAAACCAGATCTGTAACTTCTACAATTACCAGCACCAGAAAGAGCAGCGTTCCGGTCCGCTTGCCATTGATTCGTGTAAAGAACTTGTCCTGATCATAGTGGCGTGTGATCGGAATGTAGCGCGTTACCATGCGGACGACCGGGTTGTCTTCGGGTTGGATGTCGGTATCTTCCTGGCGGAACATCTTGATACCGGTGTAGATCAAAAACGCGCCGAAGATATAGATGATCCAATGGAAACGATTAATCAGAGCTGCGCCAATGAAGATCATCGTCAGGCGCATGATCAAAGCGCCCATCACACCCCAGAAGAGCACGCGATGTTGAAACCGAGCGGGAACTTTGAAATACGAGAAGATCAGAAGGAAGACGAAAAGGTTATCGACCGATAATGAAAGTTCGAT
>DATBMP010000553.1:0-5604 GCA_036554845.1 Pyrinomonadaceae bacterium | reverse complement strand
TGGCGTCATCTCTGTAAGCCATGTGCAATTTTCGAACGGGTTCCGAATGGATCTCGAAGAGCTGGGAAAGAACAAAGGCGATCACAAATTAGTCGTCAATGCCAGCCAGTCAGCCGGTGTGTTGGCAATCGACGTCAAACGAATGGGTATCGATGCGTTGTGCGCCACTGGTCATAAGTGGATGTTGTCGGGATATGGTTCCGGGTTTGTGTATCTGTCTCGGGAATTATTGGCCGAGACCAAACCGCGGACGATTGGCTGGCTCAGTGTTAATGATCCCTATGCGATGAAGAATGACGAGATTCATTTGCGACATGACACTTCGGCGCGCGCCGAACTAGGCTGTCCACATTTTGCTGGAATGTTTTCGTTAGGAGCGTCAATGGACCAGATGAGTAGTATCGGCATTAACCAGATCGAAGAACGAGCGCTGGCGCTCAACCGAATGATGACGGAACGGCTGCTCGAATCAGGGTGGCGAGTGTTGTCGCCTTTGCGTGAAGAGCGCTTTCGGTCGGCCGAGACGTTGATTGAGCTGACGCAACCGGGCGTGGTGGTTTCAGACTTGGCCCAGCGTGGTGTGGTCGTGACTGAAAAGCCTGAGGGTATTCGCATCGCGACAGATTTTTTTAATAATGAAGAGGACGTGGAGCGATTGTTGGCGGGATTGAGGGACGCTCGAAACCGATAGTTGGGGATGGGAGTGTTCTAGATCCCACGGGCTTGGGCCGTGGTGCTTCACGTCACAGCTACAAAGAAAGTGCGATGAAAAGGAGATGCCACGGGCTTGTCCCGTGGTGCTCACGCTTGCTGTAAACGTGAAATACCACGGGACCAGCCCGTGGTATCGTTTTAGAAAGTCTGTTTTCAACCCGATTGGCAGCGACTTTGGAGAGAATGCGAACTAATTCTTTGTCTTACCTTTGTTCTTCGAACCAGCTTTCCCTTTACGCGAGCCATTTCCCTTTTCGGCGTTGCTTTCAAAATGCTGTCGCGATAGTCGAATAAAGGTTTGCATCACCGGTGACTCATAACCACCACTCAACCGCGCCAGGCCCAACTCCCAATTGATCTCGGCGCCCTCGATCCACCAACGGACCAGTCGACCCGCGGCAACCTCATCGCGTACCGAATGCAAAGGCACGATTCCCACACCCATGTCTTCCTCTACCATGCGACGAATTGCTGCTTGTCGGCTTAACTCCATTGCGACTGTTAACGTCACACCGGCTTGCGCGAAGAACTGATCAATTAAACGACGTGTATTGCCGCCTCGCTCCCCCAGAATCAGCTTTTCTCCTGCCAATGTGTACGGACTGATCGTGCCCTGTTTCGCGAATCGATGACGCGGTGAAGCGATCGCCACCAATTGATCTGCGCTGAGTCTTTCGGTCTGAATCCCACGCGCTTCAACGGGAAGTGAGACGAAAGCAATATCCAGCTCACCAGCGAGGATCTGTGCCACCAGTGATTCGCTTGTACCAGATACCACTGTGATCTCTGCGTGCGAGTGTTGCCGGCGAACGTCCTGAAGAATCCTCGGCAGCGAATCGGTTGTGACCATCGCGGATGCTGTGCCAATGCGAAGTCGTCCACGTTCTGCCCCCGCCAGCTCTGCAATCTCATCGAGTGCCGCATCGTGCTCGCGCAGGATCTGTCGCGCCCGCACCAGAAGATGTTCACCCGCTTCAGTTAAGATCACGCGGCGAGGCGCGCGAATGAATAAACGAGCGCCCGTTTCATTCTCTAATTGCCGTATCTGCATGCTGATTGCAGCTTGAGTAACGTTCACTCGATTTGCGCCCGCGGTGAAAGTTCCTGAATCTGCAATCGCGACGAAGGCTCTTAGTTGCCGAATTTCCATTAAAAAATCCTCATATCACATCGACTTATCGGAATAATAAATTCTTTTAGTTTCCATTATAAGTCACCGTTCCCTAGAATGAACAAGAAAGAAGAATTTTATTTTGCACAGAGTGAATGCCCCGATACCGATGACCACCCCCGAACGAAGATCTAAAGATCTTGCTAACGCCAGACGTCTTCGTTCGCAAAACGCCGTAGTGGGCGTTGACGGGGGTGGAACCAAGACGCATGCCGTGATCACCGACGTGCACGACCGGATTCTGGGTGAGGGAACTGCTGGTCCATCCAATCCGTTGCGCGTCGGAATTGCTACCGCGGCCGCCGCAGTTCGCGAAGCCATCGACCGTGCTTGCGAAGCAGCGGAGGTAAGACGGGCCGATCTGGTTGCTGCAGAGATTGGCTTAGCAGGCGCTCGGCGTATTGAGTTGCGGACCAGAATGCGCGAGGCCTTGAAGGGTCTGGAGATTCCGGATATCGATGTTGTCGGCGATTCTGATATTGCACTGTATGGTGCGACTGATGGAAAGCCAGGCGTGGTTGTGATCTCAGGAACTGGTTCCATCTGCTGCGGGATCAATGCGGCCGGGAAGGAAGCATGCGCTGGCGGTTGGGGGCCTCTGGTCGGCGACGAAGGTGGTGGTTCGTGGATCTCGCGGCTGGCGCTGCGTGCTATTGCCAAGGCAGCGGATGGGCGTGGTCCAAAGACATCGCTGACGAAGGATGCTTGCGAGTACTTTCACGTCAGTACGCCTGAAGATCTTTCCACGGCGATCTATGCGCCCTCGATCACCAGTGAACGACTGGCAGGTTTTGGACGACATGTAATTGAAGCCGCGAAAGCAAAGGACCAGGTGGCGCGCGATATCATGAAAGAAGCGGGGAAGGAGTTAGGTATCGCAGCTGCCGCAGTCATCCGCAATCTAAAAATGGAACGCGAACGGTTTCAGGTGGCCTATGTGGGAAGAATATTCTCCGCGGCCGGTGATATGGTGTTAAGTCCGATGAGCGCGGTGATTGCTGAAATTGCTCCGAAAGCTTATCTCGCACCGCCACTTTATCCGCCCGCGGTTGCTGCTGCGCGGATGGCCCGTCAACATCGCAATCATGTTGCGCTCGCAGTTTGATTCAACTGTTCCCGCCCATGTCTGCTGACTCCACTGGTCCACTGCCCATCACCGAACAAGAAAATCCGCGTACTAAAGATCTCAGCTCACTGCCCACTAAAGACATCCTGCGCTTGATGAATGAAGAAGATGCGTTAGTAGCATCGGCTGTAGGCGAAGTGCTGCCTGAGATTGAACGTGCGGTTGAAGGCATCGTCGGTCGCCTTTCGAAAGGTGGGCGACTTTTTTATATCGGTACGGGTACATCGGGACGTTTGGGTGTACTCGATGCCTCGGAATGTCCACCGACGTTTGGCGTTTCACCTGATCTGGTCCAGGCGATCATCGCCGGTGGCTACGACGCTTGTTACCGCGCGGTCGAAGCATCGGAAGACGATACGGCAGCGGGTGGAAAGGATCTTGACTCGAGAGGTTTCAGATCTGGTGACGTGTTAGTTGGCATCGCTGCCTCGGGTCGCACACCCTACACAATCGGTGCTCTGGCCCATGCCAGGGCGAAGAGTGCTTTCACCGTCGCGATTACTTGCGCCCCAGATTCGCCGATAACAAAAGTTGCCGAGCTCAGTATCGTTCCGGTTGTTGGTCCAGAGGTGTTGACAGGTTCAACCAGACTCAAGGCAGGCACGGCACAGAAGATGGTTCTCAACATGTTATCGACGGCAACGCTGGTTCATCTCGGCTACGTTTCGGGCAACCGAATGTCGAACGTGCAGACGCGCAACCAGAAGCTGCGTGATCGGGCCAACAGGATCTTGATGGCGGAAGCGAATCTGGATGAAGCGTCGGCGGCAAATCTGTTGCAGACCACAGGTGGGGATCTGAGCGTGGCGCTGGTGATGGCGAGAACTGGGACCGACGTCGAATCAGCGAGAAATGCTTTGAACGAGACGAATCGTGTGGTTGAGCGGGCGGTTGAAAAGATGAAAAACGGATAGTCGGTTGAACTGGCATCTCATTCATACCGGGGCTTCAGCCCGGTGCTTGTCGGGAGATACGGCAGGGAACCGTTTCAACGGGCTTCGGACGTTAGACCTTCGGGTTATTCGGGAAACCGTTTCAACGGTAATGACATACTTGACTGACTTTGACTTGCTCGGGAGGAGCAGCATGTTTATGGCTTTGCACAAAAAGTCTTCTGAGGTACGGCTCTGCCGCACCCTTGCGGTAAGCCTGCGGCTTACCGTTATTCCAACCTAAATATGAGGCTATGCCTAAACTGTTCCATCCTTGAGGCATAGCCTCGATCAAAATATATCAAGGTTCGGTAAGCCGCAGGCTTACCGCAAGGTGCGGCCGAGCCGGAACTTCAAAAAGGACTTTTTGTGCAAAGCGCATGTTTTATAGCAGCCACTACGTAATCGACAGCGCTCTTTAAAACGGTTCCTCCTATCACAATTGTGCTCGTCATCGGGGTGAAACCGGTGTGAATCAGAGGAGTCCAAATGGTGAATGGTTAATCAATGTCTTATAGTGTTAACTCTCCAAGAATAACCATTCACTACTTTCCCTCGAATCTATGAAGGCTCTCGATCTCGCAATAATCTTTGCTTATCTGATTGGCATCGTCCTGTTTGGGGTTTGGTTTGCCCGTAAGCAGAAGACAACGCGCGACTATTTTCTCGGCGATCGTGCAGTACCATGGTGGGCCGTCGCTTTTTCCATTGTCGCCACTGAGACCTCGACGATTACCTTCATCTCAGTTCCCGGGATTGCATTTTCACGCGGCGGAAACTTTCAATTTCTGCAATTGGTTTTTGGTTACCTCCTGGGCCGCATCGTAATTTCACTGCTATTCATCCCTTCGTACTTTCGCGGCGAGTTACTGACTGTATACGAGCTTCTTGATCGACGATTTGGTGGGAAGATTAAGGCCCTCGCGGCATCGCTGTTCGTCGTCATGCGCAACATCGCCGATGGTATTCGCTTGCTCCTGACGGCGATCGTGCTGGCCGCGGTCTACACCTCTTTTCAACCTGCGGCAAACGCCGACACAATCATCGTTGCTTCCATTATTTTAATCGGGATCGCGATGGTGGTCTTCACATACTTCGGCGGTATCGAAGCCGTGATCTGGGTAGAGGTGGTGCAACTTGGAATCTATATCGTCGGCGCTGTCGCCGCTGCCGTCATTCTGATCGGCGCAATTGATGGTGGAATGAGCGCCGCAATCTCAACCGCTTCCCAATACGGAAAGTTTTCACTCTTTGATTTCACGTTCGATGCTACAAAGACCTACACGTTCTGGGCGGGACTGATCGGTGGTTGTTTCCTTACGATGAGTACCCACGGGACGGACCAGTATCTGGTCCAGCGTTATCTTTGTACCGATCGGCCTTCGCGAGCGACCGCCGCGCTGTTAACAAGTGGTGCGATCGTATTGGGCCAGTTCATCGGTTTTCTTTTTATCGGCGTACTACTCTTCGCCTTCTATCAACCTTTCGCTGACCCTGCTTATACAACGGCGGCGAGCACTGCCTTTCCGTTTGCCGGCGGTGACCGGGTCTTCCCTGACTTTATAACGCGACATCTTCCGAGTGGATTGTCCGGGCTGGTCGTTGCGGCAATCTTTGCAGCAGCGATGTCGTCATCGTTGAATGCGATTGCGGCAACTGCG
>DATBMP010000547.1:0-6081 GCA_036554845.1 Pyrinomonadaceae bacterium | reverse complement strand
TTGGGCAATGAACAACCTCAACCAAAGTAGCTTTCAAACCCTGGTCAGCGAGGTTAGTACCTGCACTCGCTGTCCGGGCATGTGCGATCGTAATGCCGTCCTCAGTCATCTAAATGGTCCAATCGACGCACGGGTGATGTTTGTCGGTGAAGCCCCCGGACGCAAGGGAGCGGATCGAACTCGTATTCCTTTCAGCGGTGATCAATCCGGAAAGAACTTTGATCGTTTTCTGAATTCGATTCGACTTTCACGCACCGAGATCTTTATCACCAGCGCTGCACTCTGTAATCCTCGGACCGCGTCCGGAGCCAATCGAAAACCGTTGGCAAGCGAGTTGGCCAACTGTTCAGATTTCCTTATTCGTACTTTTGAACTTGTGAATCCTCAACTTGTCGTTACTCTTGGATCCGTTGCACTCGACGCACTTAAACGGATCAGCGCGCACGATCTGAATTTGAAAGAGGCAGCGGCGAAAATTCACCATTGGAACGGAAGGTTATTGGTTCCCGTGTATCACCCGAGTCCTCAGGTGTTGGCATCGCATCGTCGCGAACCGGCCCAGCTTAGCGATTATCAGGTGGTCGCCCAGGCGATGGAACGGATCACGCGAACACGCGCCAAAGTTCAAGGAACGACACATATATGACCGAAGCAGTTGCAGTTAGAAACTCGCCCTTGCATCAAGTTCACACTCAACTCGGTGCCGCGTTCGAGGCGAGGGATGGATGGCTTGAACCGTCGGCTTACGGCGATGTCTTGCGAGAGTATGCCGCGGTGCGCGAACGTGGCGCCGGTTTGATCGATCTCACTTCGACCGGAAGATTAAAAGTCAGCGGCTCTGAAGCAATACAGTTCCTGAATGGATTGATCACAAACGATGTTAAGGAGTTGGCTGAGAATTCATGGATGCCGGCCGTCTTCCCCAACGCCCAGGGTCGATTGATTGCCAGCGTTCGAGTCATTCGTTTGCCGGATGAGGAGTCTCCGGTATTCATACTGGATACTGAAGCCGCCACCCACCAGGCAATTTTCAAGCTGGTGGAACGTTTCACTTTGGCAGGTGATTTTCGTGTGCACGACTTAACTGAAACGACAGCGCTGATCTCTTTGCAAGGGAAACAAGCGATTCAAATTGCCGGCACTGTTCTAGGCGATGGCGTGGATGAAGTGAAAGACGAAGGCGCCCGCGTCGTGGATTGGAATGGCACTCGAGTAGTTATCATCCGTGCCACTCACACATCTGAGGATGGGTTTGATCTATTAATAGAGTCAGCCGGATCAAAAGACCTATGGAACGCCTTTATGAAAGAAGGCGCGTGGCCAGTAGGTTTCACTGCGCTTGAGATGCTTCGAATCGAGGCAGGCATTCCACGTTACCGGGTTGATATTGATGAGACGCTGGTTGTCTCTGAAACAAATCTGGATGATGCAGTGAGTTTCACCAAAGGCTGTTACATCGGACAAGAGATCATTGCGCGCATCAAGTATCGCGGCCACGTCGCAAAAAAGTTGACTGGAGTGACCTTTGAGAAAGCTACGAAGATCGAACCAGGGGGCAAGGTTCTATCGAGCGACGATAAAGAGGCGGGACGACTGACTTCTGTGACTTACTCGCCCCACCTTGGTCGGACAGTGGCTTTGGGGATATTGAAGTATCAGTACCTCGAGCCAGGAACCGTAGTGAAGATCGAGTCAGGAGAAGTATCCGCTGTCGTATCAGATCTCCCTTTCATTAAAGGCCGGTAGAGGCTGATGTCGGATCCAAACAACAACGATGGTGTTCGCGACCTTGATGGAGATCAGGCTCGACTGGCTTTTACAATCATTACGGCACTACTTGAGCACACGCGGGTGGTTAGCGACCTCGTTGCGGTGATGGCCCAGGCACTCGACGAGGACACGACTAAGGCTTTGACACAGACACCTGTTTGGGCGGCTTACCTTGACAGTCGCCGGGCGCTGGAACGAACTAAGGCTGATGTAGAAAAGTTCAGTGAAGTGATGAAGAAGTTGTCGGATCGTGCATGATGTGCCTTGGATGACTTGATCCCAACATTGTGGCGGCTTGGCCGCATCCCTTGCGGTAAGGCTCTGCCTTACCGTGTGCTGCAAGATACATTTGGCTGCGCCTCACACCCGGGGCAAAGGCGCAGCCTCTTTACACGGACGCTTGACTGTAAGGCAGAGACTTACCGCAAGGGATGCGGCCAAGCCGCCACGATGCCTCTTTGGACCGCTTGCCCTTTTCCTGACTTGTTCTATTCAACGGAGCACTTGTTCTCAATTATTGGAATCTTCTTGGGGTTGTCCCTACTCGCCTTTCAGGCTACATGCGAAATCTTGCAAGTCTCGGCCGCTACATCCGCTTAGTTAATTCCATTAAGGCTCGCTTGTGATCATCGCTGATCTCGAACACTGTCGCGCCCATCTGGATCGATGCGGTCTTTGAACTTGTCAGCTTCGTGAATGTCCCAAGCGGCATCCGCATCGCCAATCGCTCGCCTACCCAGCGCCGACCCGGTACGGGGTTCTTCACTACCCAACGATTTGAACTCAGAAAAATCGACTCGCCATCAATTACAAAAACAACATAGAGATCCGGATTCAACCGGCGCGCCTTCACAACCGTTTGCAGTTCAAAGGTGATGAACTCGGGTACCGTTGGCGTTTGGCCCTCGTAGTTGAACGACGGCGACACGTGCAAACTGTGGAAGTTGTCCTTCTCACCAGAGATCAGCAACGGTTCCATCCGGACCGTAGTAATCCCGTTCTTTACCGTCGTTCGTATCTGTGGGGCTTGCGCGAAGGTAGGCCGGGCGGAGTTTGCAAAGATTAGGGTGACGAAAAATAGAACTAAAAGAGCGGTCTTAAATGTAGTCATACGCGACAACTAATAAGATTCAGAATTCCGAGGTAGCGACTCTCTACCTCTATTAATTCGAGACCGTTGTTACTTGCCAACCTGGCTGTGCGGCGATTGAGGTTGTCTCCAAAGAGCGGGTTGGTGATCAGATTCATAAGGTCAAATACTGGACCAAGCAAACCTTTGGGACGCACATGTTCGAGCAGCAGTACAGTTCCTCCCGGTTTCACAACGCGGCGAATCTCGGCAAATGCACTCTCCGGAGAACCAACAGAACAAAAGACCAGGGTTGCAAACGCGGCATCAAAAGCGCCGTTACGAAATGGCAACTGCTCTGCACAGCTCTGCACCAGACGAACGTCTGCTGGTTTCGCTTTTGTCTTCGCGACTCGCAACATCTCGCTACTGGGTTCACTCGCTGCACCCTTAGCGCGTGGCGGATAGTAACCAAAGTTCAAACCGGTTCCGGCGCCCACTTCCAGAATCGAAGCATCTGCGGGAAGCCTGGCCAAAAGTTTTCGCCGGAGATCGGAAAGAAACCAACGGTCAAAAGGACGAATGCCTTGATCATAACGAGGTGCGATATCGTCATAGACCGATCGCGACTTGCTGCGGGGTGTATTCATCGAATCATCATGATGACATGACGTTCGCGTCCGCCATCGAACTCGCAGAGAAAGATGCCCTGCCAACGACCGAGTAACAACTTTCCCTCTTTGAAAGGAATCGTGGCAGAGGAACCTACCAGGCTGGTTTTGATATGTGCGTCGGAGTTCTCTTCGCCATGATGAAAGCCCATACCATGTTGAGGAATCAATGTGCGCAATGCATGCAGCATGTCGCGAGGTACATCAGGGTCAGCATTCTCGTTTATCGTCAAACCCGCTGTAGTGTGCTGCACGTATAGTATGACCACACCTTCCCGTTCACCAGATTCAGTCAACTTTCGTTGTACTTCATCGGTGAGTTCAACCAACTCTTCACGAGCACGCGAGCGTACTTTCAAGATGTGCATAGATGAGAATTGGGCTCTGTTCTGGCTCAACCTTCGCCACCCTGGTATGGCCATAAGAAAGGGCCGAGCCCGCACCGGCGGCATAGCCGAGAAATAAACCCTGGGTGGAACGGCGGGGCAAAGCCACCGCCTCACATCCGGCGGCAAAGCCGTACCTGCACGGGTAAAGCCAACGTCCCAGATAGCGGCAAAGCCGAATTCGCAAGAGTCAGTTTGTTTCAGTCGAGGTGGACGGCGCACCTTCTGGTCCCAGGTACTTTCCTAGCCAGGCGTGTACTTCCTTATAAAAGAACCGGCTGTTCTCACCTTTTTGAATCCAATGGTTCTCATCCGGAAACACGATCAACTTGCTGGGTATTCTGAGTCGTTGCAGAACGCTCCAATTCTCCAGCGTTTGGTTCAAAGGCACGCGGAAATCATTCTCACCTACCGTCAACAAAATCGGCGTCCGGAAATTCTTTGCCAATCGTATGGGATTCTGTTCTCGCCAAACCTGGCCTTGTTCCCAAACTGGACCACCATTGTTCACCTCGCGATGGTAGATGATGTCACTCGTACCCCATTGAGATTCCAGGTTGATCAAACCTGCGTGACTAATGAGCGCTTTGTATCGCGTAGTGGTAGCCTGCAACCAATTCGCCAAGTGACCACCGTAACTTGCTCCCCCCGCTGCCATCCGCGTTGCGTCAACGAATGGAAAGCGACGAACAGCTTCATCTGCTGACTCATTGATGTCTGCTGCTGGGCCAATAAATGGATCGCCCTGAATTGATTGTGCGAATTGTTCACCGTAACCGGTCGAGCCTCGATAGTCAGTAAGTAACACAACGTAGCCAGGCTGGGCCAATAAGTGATAGTTCCAGCGCAGGAAAAATTGATCGCGCCACATACCGTGTGGTCCACCGTGAATCAGCACTAACATCGGATACTTCTTTTGCTCGTCAAAGTTCGGCGGCAGAGCAACCATGCTGTGGACCTTCACTCCGGCCTTGGTTGTGTACCAGAAGTGTCGGAGTGGTAACCAGTCGATCTGAGCAGCACGCTCCTGGTTAAAGTTGGTCAAGTTCTGGTGACGACGAGCTTGGAGATCAATGCGCACGATCTCGTTCGGGTTGATCGCGCTTTCCCAATTTGCAAACAACACAGGCGCCGCAGCGCGGGCTGGAATCTTCAAGTTGGTATAAACACCCTGCGACATTTCGAGCGCGAGCTTTACTTCACCGCCTGAGGCTGGAAGGGTAAAGACTTTTTCGTGCCCGGCTTCTTCAGCCAAAAGAAAGATAGTCTTGCTGTCAGGTGTAAGTGCGTAGGCGCCTACGGAACGATCAAAACTCGCAGTCAACAAGCGAGGTTGTGCGGCGGCCGGAGCGGGCCATTGAATCGTCGCCAAACGTTGCAGGTTATAAGGTCGTGAGTTCTCAGCCGTAACTGTGAAATAGAGCGATTTGCCATCAGCACTGAATGCTGGTTGTCCGTAACTATTCGAACTATTAGACACTACACGTGGCTCACCACCATTGGCAGGAATCTGATAGAGAAATGTGTTTGACGATGCATACGCAGAAACATTTCGATTTGCTGTGGCCACGAAGATTATTGACTGGCCGTCGGGGGACCACACTGCCGGCAACTCGTCCCCGGACGTGCCTAGCGTGCCTCCGAATCCCGGCTCCCTCACGAGTTTTGTTCCCGCCAGAAGGTCTTTCGCTTTAGCCTCAGGCTCCAACAACTGCACAAAGATGTGTGGTTGAGTGTCTTCGAGCCACTTGTCCCAATTGCGAATCGGAAAGCTCTCGTAGACACGTGCTTTGTATTTTTGCTCCTTGCGTTCAGCGGCGACCTTCTTGTTGGCAGCATCGTCGAGAGCGCCTGGATAAACTGAGCTGACAAAAAGTAACGCCTTGCCATCAGGTCTCCACTGTGGGGCTCGCGCGCCGGTAGAAAGGGATGTGACTCGAACGGCTTCACCACCGGCAGCGACGTCCATTACGTAGATCTGGTTTACATCGTCGCCTTCGCGCTTGGCTGCGAAAGCTATCCGTTGACTGTCGGGGCTCCAGACTGGGCCACTTTCACCACCTTTGGTGAAAGTCAGACGTCGTGGCTTCGTGCTCATATCACCTGGAACGATCCACAGATCTGAAACCTGGTCCTTCTCATCGTAAGCAGGTTCAACGAGAGAAAAGACGATCCACCGGCCATC
>DATBMP010000498.1:0-5426 GCA_036554845.1 Pyrinomonadaceae bacterium | reverse complement strand
CCCACCACCCCAATCCTGAATGTTGGCGCGACGAAACTCGGTGCCGTATCCACTCGAACCACGCGGGTTCGGACGCAGAATCGCAAAGCCGCGTGAAGCAAACGTGGCAATCGGATAAACACCGCGTCCGCCGACGAAGGTTTGCATAAATACACCAGCTGGCCCACCGTGTATGTTCAGAATCATCGGCACGCGCTGGCCGGTTTGATAACCAACGGGATAAGTAAGCAAGCCCTCGATGTCTTTCCCATCTTTCGACTTCCAGGTGATCACCTCGGTACGTCCAATTGGTGGCAGTTTCACATCTGAGTTGGCGCGACTGATCTGAACCGGCGCGAAATTAGTTGTCGAAGAGATATAAACTTCGCCAGGAGTGTCCGAAGTCTGTCGCACAAAACCTAACAAGGTACCCGACTGATTCAAACTCAGCGCTGTGAAGACAGCCGGACTGGTCTTGATCTCTTGAATTCGATTGGCCGCCACATCAAGGACGTAGATCTGCGTCCCGGTCCCCTTCACCTCACTAAAATAGATGCGTTTGCTGTCGTTGGACCATCCAGCAATACCAGGTTGACCGTCGTGCGAGGCGACCATCGTCTTTGCCTGACCACCGCTACTCGGAAAGATCTGAATCAAACCAGCTTGTGCCCAGCGTGGCGGGTCATCTGTCACGATGATCGCGATAGCCTTCCCATCGGGCGAGAACAGAGGGTTGCTTTCGGCTGCTTTCGTATTGGCCAACACCGTCACCTTGCCACCTGTGACTTCGATGATAGAGACATCGGCGGTGGTCCAATCGTTTGCGATGGGCGTTTTAGCGTGGGTAAAAGCGATCCGTGAACCGTCATTGGACCAGTCAAATTCGGTGACGTGGTAATTCTCGGTCGTAAGTTTGCGTGGCTCGCGCTTTCCATTGGCATCCTTTTGAACCGGAAGCACGTACAAACGTGCTAGCTTCAGATTCTCATTAACCCAGCGAAAGTCATTCTTTGCTTTGTCGTTCTTCTCCTCCTCTTCAGTCTTTGGATCAGTCATCGTAAAGGCAATCCAGCGACCGTCGGGTGACCACTCAAAATTTCCGACACTGCTCTTCACGTCTGTCAGTGGTTCAGCTTCACCGCCGTTTACACTCAACAGATAAAGATTGTTCTTATTGTCCTTGCGGTTTGAGGTGAAAGCGATCCAGCTTCCATCAGGCGACCATTTCGGATTGGTGGAAGACTTCTCACCGAATGTGAGTTGATGGTTCTTCTTCGAATCGATCATACCCAACCAGATCTGCGTCACATACTCGCTCTTGTCCGCGGTCATCACGGGTTCAGAGACGGTGTAGAGGACCTTCTTGCCGTCTGGCGAAACGCGCGGCGTGCCGACAGCTTTTAGCTTAATGTGCAGTTCCGGTTCCCACTTCGCTTGCGCGTTGGCGTGGGTCACGTAAGAAACGAAGACAAGACCAACAAGAATCGCAGCTATCGCTAGACGTTTCATGATCGTTCTCCTGATTAAAAAGATTGTTTGAAAGCGGAAGTTCGGAATCGTCGGGATTATATACTCTCCTGCCTCCTGGTGACGCTCCCCTGGCAACACCCCCGTTAAAAAAAGAGTTCGTTCACTTAGATAGTTCGGTTGTACTATTCGCGCATGAAGATTTCACGGCGAAAGTTCGTCAAAGGCGCGACGACTGGTGCTTCGTTCCTGTTGGGCCGGGTGTCGACGGTAGGGAAGACAGATCCGAGTTCGCCTTCGTTGGCAGAGCTGAAAACATCCCGACCAAATATCGTCTTTATACTCGCGGATGATCTGGGTTGGGGTGATCTCAGTTGCTACGGTCGACCTGATTACAGTACGCCAAATATTGATCTGCTCGCTTCCCAAGGCACAAGGTTTACAGATGCTTATTCTGCATCCGCTGTTTGCACACCGACGCGATGTGGATTCATCACCGGGCGGTATCCCACGCGTTTGAGAATTGGATTAGAAGAGCCGCTAACTAACAACTACAGTGTTGGTCTGGACCCTGGTCATCCAACCATCGCTTCGTTGCTCAAACAGGGTGGTTATGACACGGCGCTAATTGGGAAATGGCACCTTGGTTTTCGTCCTGAGTTTGGACCAAACGCCCATGGTTTTGACGAGTTCTTTGGGATTCTGAGTGGCGCGAGTGATTACTTCTTACATAAAACCGGCTTGGGCCAGCCCGACCTCTACGAGAACCTCACACCTGTTCAACGGAATGGATACCTGACCGAACTGCTAACCGAACGGGCCGCAAGTTATATCGGTAAGCGTCGCACATCACCCTTCTATCTAAGTCTTCATTACACGGCGCCCCACTGGCCCTGGCAGGGACCCAAAGGTGGAGAATCGGTAACTTTTGACGATAAAGCAAATGTGCCTTTAACAATGGGCCGTGGCGGGTCGCTTAAGCTGTATGCCGAAATGATGCGCAGTTTGGACGACGGTGTTGGGCTCGTGATGAAAGCCATCAAGCGTGCTGGCCTCGATCGAAACACGTTAGTCATCTTCACGAGTGACAATGGTGGCGAGCGGTTCTCATATCACTGGCCCTTCTCTGGTCGAAAGGGTGACTTGCTCGAAGGCGGGATTCGTGTGCCGGCGATCCTGCGCTGGCCTGGCGTGGTTCCCGCTAACCGTGTGACGCGCCAAATGGCAATCTCGATGGATTGGACCGCCACCATTCTTGCTGTAGCTCAAACCGACGCAGCATCGGGTTATCCACTCGATGGGATTGATCTATTACCTGTGGTCAAAGGTCAGAGCGTTGCTAGTGACCGCACCTTCTTTTGGCGCATCAACGTAAAAGACGCGGTCCGGGAGGGCAGATGGAAATACTACCGCAATGGACCAACCCGCAGTCTGTTTGATCTATCAGTCGATGAGAGAGAGCAAGCAGATTTCAGCACGAAATATCCCGACATTATGGAGCGTCTTAGCAGTGAGTTCGACAAGTGGAATAAGCAGATGCTGCCTCGCCCATCAAACTAGAGAGCAGAACTTGTAGGGCCATCAGTTCCGACCTCGCCATCGAGGCTTTTCCGATCGAACCTGCCTATGATTGAACCCATTGAGGATTGCAGCGAATCCCAACAACAGGCAACCCGTTATTGCTTTCCCGAAACATCCAGATGCGGTGCCACGAAGCATCAGATCAACACGAGAATGAGGACTCAATCTAATGCAAAGACAACGTCCGTTGGGACTTACTTTATTGATTCTTCTGTTGAGTGCTGTAGAGTCGGGCGGCAAGACCTGGCAGCAAGAGGTGATTACTGACGAGAGCCTTAAGGTAGGAGTGGTGCTACCGACAAAAGGCGCTTTGGCCGAAACCGGTTCGGCGATCCGCGATGTACTCAATGCGTATTTCGACAGTGTCAATAGAGACGGAGTGAATAACGCACACAAGATCGCGCTCCGTTTCGCCGACTCCACTGATGACCCAGCCATTACTGTGGCAAACGTTAGGCGCCTAATTCAGGAAGAGGAGGTGTTCGCGATAGTCAGTGGAATCAGCGCCGGTGCGGATGAAGAAATAGCGGTTCTCGCCCAAGCAGCGAAAGTGCCACTCATCGGTCCGGCAACGCTACTACCTTCATCAGGACCGACTTTTAACAGGTACGGCTTCTATCTACTACCCGGACTTCGAGAGCAGGCTCAAGCGCTGGTGCTATTTGCGGCTCGAAGATCCGAGCGGCCCAATGCGCGCATTGCGATTATCTATGCGGAGGGAATCTTGACCTCAGCTGCTGCAAATGCAGCGGAACTGCAAACCCGGAGATCGGGTTGGCGTTCCATAGTCAAACGTGCATATCAGCGTCAGCACTTCAACGCTCCCGAGATCGTTCGGTCGCTAAAGCAAGAGGGCGTTGAGTTCGTCTTATTCTTCGGAGCCCCCAGTGACGACGTGGCGTTCGTTAACGAAGCAACCATCGCGAAGTGGGCGCCCATTTTTCTCTTGCCGGGAGTACTTTCATCACGTGAGTTACCTGGCAGCGCAAAGATCGATTTCAAAGAGAAGATATTTTTGACTTTCCCGACTGTACCAAGTGACGTCAGCGCCACTGGTCGCGAAGAGTTATTGGCGTTGAGGAACAAATACAAACTCGCCCCTCGCTCGATATCTGCGCAGATACACGCGTTAGCTGCTGCGAAGGTGTTTGTTGAAGGACTGCGGTTATCAGGTAACGTGCGGGACCGAGAAAAATTGATTGCTTCACTCGAGAGCATGCGAGGTTACGACACTGGATTGACCCCCAAAATTACCTTCGGACCAAAAAACCGAATAGGTGCAAAGGGCTCTTACATCGTCAGTGTCAATACTGAGACGGGCCGGTTTACCAGCGAAGCTGAATGGATTCCAGTCGACTAATGATGTTTGCAGGGCTTCGGGCGTAAACTCGAACTCTCCGGTATTGTGCAATGCCAACGGCATTAGAATCGCGACGCGATTCCCTTGCTCAAGTGACGTGTTAATATTTCCTGAGCATGAAATTCGATCTCCAGTCGTCGCTCAACGGGACCGCTGAATGGTTAAACCGGGAGTCGATACAAAACAATAATACAAAAGGCCATCCGACGCTGGTTCATTTCTGGTCGCTTAACTCTGAGATTTCTAAGACCAATCTTAGGCACATCTCAGAGTTGCGCGACCAAAGGAGTCGCGAAGGATTGCGTGTCATTGCGGTGCATGTCGCAGGATCCGGGGAGAAGATCTCTGCACAGGCCGTCCGCGACGCGCTAGTGAATCTCAACATCACTGAACCTTGTGCCTTCGATAACGAACACAAGCTGCGCAAAACCTTCGCGAACAGTGAACCTAACCACAAACGCAGGAATCAAAAGGAATCAGCTAAACGGGCCCACAACGACGAGGACATTGCTGCTTACTATCTTTTCGATCACGAAGGCAAACTACACAGCGTCTCCAGAGGCGAAAAAGGCACGGTCGTACTCGAACAGCAGCTGGACCTGATGCTCGCCGAGTTGCGACAGCAGTATCCGTTCTGTCCCGAATGCGAGTTGTTTCTGAATGAAGAGGCGATGTTCTGTGCGGGCTGCGGTCTGCCACTGACTTTGCCTGGCTCTCGCGGATCACATCCATACTACGAAAGTCATCACTTCGCTTCCCTTCCCACCGTGCGCTTGATCGATCCCGATCCACTGATTGGTCAGATCATGGATGGCAAATATGAATTGACTGCCCGCCTCGGTGAAGGCGCGATGAGCACGGTCTATCGCGCGCGTCGCCTCCATATCGGAGATGAAGTGGCCGTAAAGATCCTGCTGCGAAAGTTTGTTACCGACGACTTAGTGCTCGCTCGATTTCACCGGGAAGCGCGTGCAACTGCAATCTCGCGTCATCCAAATGTGATTAAGATCCATGATTTCGGCGAAGCTGCGGAAGGTGA